>CATOJL010000006.1 GCA_951800155.1 uncultured Bacilli bacterium
TCATTGGTGTAAATACTTTTCTACATATATCTCAAATTTTTTACTTTTTATCATACTCATCTAAAAAGTGACTTTTCTTTTCCCCTTGATGATAGCCTATAATCGTATTTAAATTAATGTTATACACACTTTTTAAAATGTTATTATCTACAAATGGATTTTTTTCTCTAAGAGATGCAATTAAATCTTTCATCTCTTTTCTTTTGCTTGCTATTTCATGATTAGAAGCCATTTCTGTAAATTTACAGGCACAATTTAAAAATTTAAGATTGTGATAATTTCGCCAAGCAATTATACTTTCTTCTTTTACATAATAAAGAGGCCTAATCAGTTCCATATTTTCAAAATTTGTACTATGAAGTTTAGGCATCATTGTTTTAATCTCTCCTCCATAGAGCATGCTCAACAAAATAGTTTCAATGACATCATCAAAATGGTGTCCCAAAGCAATTTTATTACAACCTAATTTTTTTGCCTCCCCATATAAACAACCTCTTCGCATACGAGCACATAAGTAACAAGGCGAATCTTTTATTTCAGTTACCACTTCAAAAATATTACTTTCGAAGATATGAATAGGAATGTGTAAAAGTTTGGCATTCTCCTCAATTAGCTTTCTATTTTCTGCCTTATAACCAGGATCCATAACTATGAATACAAGTTCAAAAGGAATATCTCCATGTTTTTGTAACTCTTGCATACATTTTGCTAACAAAAAAGAATCTTTGCCCCCACTCATACAAACAGCAACCTTATCTCCTTCTTGTATCATGTCAAATTCTTTTACACCTTTTACAAATCTAGACCATATCTTTTTACGATAACTTGTGATTAAACGGTTTTCCACTTCTTCATATTTTTCCACATCTCTCACCGTTTATATTATAACAAAAAAAGATGAAATGGATCATCTATTTTAACGAATCAATCAATTTGACTTCCGCTACATATTCTTTATCTCCACGCATATAAGTAATAGAAATGGTATCACCAATACTATACTTATAAAGATTATATCTAAAACTTGCAGTATCTTCTATTTTATCATCATTTATTTTAGTAACAACATCTCCTTCTTCAAAACCAGCCATAGCTGCACTACTATCTCTTTCTACAGTAACTAATACAACCCCCTCCTTAATACTAGGATCAATCGTAATACGATAACTTCTTAATATATAAGTATTCGTTACATCAGCTAACTGCACACCTAAAATAGGACGCACAATCTTTTCTCTCTTCTCTAATCGATCTGTAAAAGAAAGAGCGTATTCGATAGGAAGCGCAAAACCCATACCTTCAATCTCATCTTCTACAAGTTTTAATGATGTAATACCAATAACCTCCCCATTAATATTTGCAAGAGGACCTCCACTATTTCCGGGATTAATAGCAGCATCGGTCTGTAGTACATCAATAAGTAAACTTCCACTACTTACATCCACAGTCACTTGTCTTTCTTTTCCAGATACGATTCCTCTTGTTACGCTCCCCATATATTTACTTCCTAGCGGAGAACCAACAGTGAATACTGTATCCCCAAGTTCTGCTTCACTACTATCTCCTAGCTTAGCTACCATAAGTACTTTATCTCTTGGAATTGAAATAACCGCTACATCAGAATATTCATCGCTTCCTAAGTACTCAGCTTCCACCTCTTCACCGCTAGATAATGTAATGATAATATTTTCTGCACCATCTACTACATGATGATTTGTTAGAATATAGCCTGATGTATTATCTACTTTATATACAAATCCAGTCCCTGAACCGAGTCCACGGTTATTTCTATCATATGTTTCAATCAAAACTACCGCATCATAAATTTTTTCAATAGCAGGTTTTAATGTATTCGTTTCTGTAATTTCCACACTTGTCTTTTTCAAATCTGCTTGAGGAACTTCTTCCTTTAAATCATCTACAACATAAAGTGTTCCTATTATACCTACAAAAAAACTCATAATTATCATTACAATATAGATACTTTTTTGCTTCATAATTCCTCCTAATATATATCATCTAACTCTCTCCAATTAGTTGGAAATCCAATATTATTCAAAATAATTGGAGTTGCTACTGTATGTACTTTTCCATCTAATATATCAATTTCATATCCTATTTGAAAGAAAAAATCTTTAAATTCTTCCTTTGTAAGCATTTGCTTCATAATAATCATAACTGCAAATAAATCATTTTTTCCATAGTTATAATGCCCCTCTGTCATAGGAATATTTAGTATTCTATGATAACGTGTATCTAATATTTCTTTTTGTGTTCTATGCTCATACAAAATGTCTTCATGAGCACACAAATTTCTAAAATTAGCAAGAATAGCCAAATAATCGGACAATTCCTCGATATCTAAATGATAAAACTGTGCGATAGAAGATGCATCCTCACTTCTTAAAATATTATATAGTTCTGATAAAATTCCAAAAGATAGAACTTTCACTAAAATCCAAAGAGGAATATATCCATAATTATCTAAGTAATGTGTTGTTGCTGTATGTTGTCTACCATTGACATGTATTTGTCTACGCATTTTACTTAAGATATCATTCACTTGTCTTTGCTTTAAATTATCTTGGGTAAAATTTTTCGAATCTAGATAGTCTTTTTCATGAATACCATATTTCCTTGATAATTGATAACTAATGATCGACTTAATATTATTCTCCACCACTAATATATATTGAAACATAATATTTCTAAGTTTTCTGTCGAATAAAAAGACTGCATATAATTCATCAAAAGTTGTTCCTTTTATAAATTCCTTATCTTTATAACTTTTCATAAAAAGGTGTCGGTACCCACTAATAAAAAAATAGTTTTCTCGAAACAATATTTCCTTTGTTTTTACTTCATCCTCGATAACAAGTCCTTTCGATTTTAATATTTCAACTTGTTCTTCTAAACTTCTAAATACTTTCTTTGACATATGGTGCCTCCCCTATACTCACGAATATTATAACATACTTTATTATAAAAGAAACAAGTTTCACGAACTTTTCAGAAAAGGTAGAATTCGTCATAAGTAGCAATCAAAAAAGTAATACTTTTAACCATAACTTTTTTTATGAGAATTTTTAGAATGCTTAGAACCATTCTCTTTAAACTGAGTAGATATCTACTTTTCATTAACTAGAAATAAAGTTCTTCCTTTTTGTACTCTATTCCCAAACCATTTATACTATCTGGAAAATATTGGATTTGACAAAATATAAAGAAAACTGTAAAATATTCTTTCACATATTTAATTTTATAGAAAAAAAGGGGAAGAAAAAATATGAATTTAGTGAATCATTTACCTTATAATAAGGATATTTTATATAGTGATTTTATTGAATACAACGGATTAAACCAAAGAATATATTTTCAAAAATCATATATGAAAGCCAAAAATATAGACCAGTACTTTTTAAAATCATTTGTTATCGATAACAAGGGAAATCAAATATGCCAAGCCTATATTTATTTTTATTTAAACTCTGATAGGAAAACGAGTGATTTTATTGGAATTTATGTTAAACCAGCATTCCGAAACCTAGGTTTAGCATCCTTATTAATTTCAACTTGGATTCAATTTTGTTTTAATAACGGATACAATTTTCTAGGTACAAATAAGGCACAAAGAAAACCATTCCTAATTTATTTATTAAAAACATATGGATTTGAAATTTTAGATCCTATCATTTATCAAACTACAAGTAATGTTATTCATATTTGCAAAAGTAAAAATGATAACACAAAATATTTACTATTTAAAAATCCAAAACAAAGAGATAGCTTTATGAAAGGAAATATCGCAAAAGAGGATAATTACAAATCAATTGAACAATTAGATACAAATATGAGCTATCTTGATAGTGTGATTTTATCTAAAGAATACGATTTATTAGATGAGCATAAGGCCAATGAAAAATCAACTTTAATTTTAAATAGAAAGAAAAGGTGTTATAGATAAAGTAATTTAAAAAATATGGATTTTTATAACCAATGTGAAGGAATTCTTCCATCATCTCATCTGTAATTTCGCCTTGAATATTTTTATTAACTAATGTTTTTAAATAAATAGAAGGAGTGGAACCATCAACCTATTGAAGTACTATAGCCATGCCCCAATACAATTGCTTTTATGCCTATCTTGCTCCACCCAGAGTTACTCGATCGTTCATTTGTCTAGTAAAGGGCAATTTTTGCCCTTTATTTTTAAATTTTAACCAATTTATTTTTGGTATTAATTCCAAATAGATAAGAGGAATAAAAATATACAGTAAAGAATACTTACATGGTAATTCGTCATTTTTTCCATTTTAATCAACTTCCCATAATAAAAATAAAACTAAATCTTAAAATATTTTAACACAGCATTTTTTAAAACAACAGCTACTTTTTGCTGGTAGGCCTCACTTTTTAATAAATAACGATCACTCGCATTACTTAAAAATCCAACTTCAACTAAAACGCCAGGTCTTTTAATTCGCTTTTGCAAATATAAATCACTTACCTCTTTCATTTCACGATTTCCATTTAAATTTTTATTTAATTCTTTTTGAAATAATTCAGCTATCTTTTGATTTTCTTCACTTGCATCATCATAAAAAATTTGTGGACCCCGCCATTTGCCGGAAGATTCAGCATTTAAATGAATGGATAAAAATAAATCACAGAAAGAATTATTTATAATATTGCTTCTTCTTGATAGATCACTGCGCTTTCTATTAATTGTATTTGGCACAGATAAATCATAATCCCCATCTCTTGTGAGATAAACAATCGCGCCCAACTTTCCAAGCTCTTCTTGTAACTTTAAAGTAATCGAAAGATTAATGTTTTTCTCATAAATATCCTTATATTCAGCCCCCGGATCGGTTCCACCGTGCCCTTGATACTGCTATACCAAACTAGGTGCTACAAATATTCCAAACAATATTTATAGCCCTTTCGTTTGTTTCTTTATCAACTTTTCCAACAATTATTTTTGATATAAAGGTTTCAACAACAAGTCTATCTAATTTATCAATATGTCTATATTGTTTAAATATATCTTGCTCGTGTATTTGTTGGTCTTTCTTCTTTCGTAAATTGATTATGGTATTATCAATCTCACTTACACGATTATTAAACCTTTCTATTTCATCATTATATTTTGTTTTCAACAACATAAATTCTTGTGTTGTTATAATCTCGTTCGCTCTATCTTCATAAAGTAAAGCAAAACGATTGGTATTATCTTTTATTTTCTTTTCAATGGTGGTCTTTTCTTCCTCTAGTGCTTTTATATCTTTTTCATAATTGGTGTTTACTTTCTTCTCATAATAACTTTTTTCAAATTTAGATTGATTATAGTAGTTCTCTATTTGTTTGTTAATTTCGTCTAGTACTATTTGTTCCAAGACTTCAATACGAATTGATGAGTTATTATCACAACCCGTTCCACAAGTTCTTTTCTTTGTTCTACATAGTAAATATGCTTTCTTTGTTGGGTTTTTCCTAGGACCACTTTTAGCATTAGTCTTTTGAAAAATTTTCCCACAATGAGCACAGTATACTTTTTGACTAAAAATATGTACCTCGCCGTTTTTATCGGGTTTAGGTCTTGCATGTATAGTGTCATCACTATCACTTGACTTTTTCGCCCTTGCCTCAAATTTATCTCGTACTATTCTTGATATAATAGGGTCAACAATTCTTTCATGAGCACAAGCAACAATAGTTTGCTCACTCTTTGGCAATTTTCTTGACTTCTTAATATTATGTGAGATTGTTTCCGTTCTATTTTGTATCAATAACCCGTCGTATGTTTCATCTTTCAATATTTTTGCAACCGTATCAATGTTCCAAAACTCGCTACCATTTGGGGCAACAGGACATACAAAGTTTGACCCTTGTAATTTCTTATATTTACTTGGTGTAGGTATATTATGTTCATTAAGATACTTACATATTTTAAAGTACCCCATACCCTCCGCATACATTTTATATATTGTTTGCACCACTTGGGCTGCGGGTGGGTCTACTACTAGATGATATTGGTCGTTTGGGTCTTCTATATAGCCATAACAAGCAAAAGACCCCGTCCATTGTCCCGCCTTATTTTTACCTCGTAAAGTTGCTTTAGTATTTATTGATTGTTCAGCAATTTTATTTTCATCAACGATTGCGGTTATTTGTCTTTGTAGTTTATTTCCTTTTTGTGATGTGTCGCTATGGTCTACAATACTTAAAAAACGAATATTCCACTCAATAAATCTTTTATGCAAGTATCGTTCTATCATTTCAACATCTCTTGCAAATCGTGATTGTGTTTTGCAAATATAAGTGTCGGTGTGTCCTCTTTCACAAAAAGTTAAGGACTTGTTCCACTCGGGTCTACTTTCATCGCCACCGCTTATATCTTCCTCATAGAAAATGCCAACAACTTCTAGGTCATGGTCTTTGCAATATTGTAGTAGCAATAGCAACTGATTTAAAATACTTTTACTAACCGTTGTATCTTTTCTTTGTATATCTTCAACTGATAATCGAACATACAATAAAGTCCTTTTTCCATACCCTAACTTATAGACTATTTGATTGCCCTCGCCACAAGTAAAACAAGTGGTATCATTTGGCTTTTTAATATCTAATAGTTTTCTTATAAATTCAGTACAATAAATAAGACTATCTTCTACAAGTAAATCTTTGATTGCTTTATACTCAACCGAACTTGTATAATCTTCTAACGAAACATTTTGAATACTATAACTTGATTTTGTATTATTATAAGAATAAGTTTCACCGCCTTTTTGTTCACTTAACATATAATATTCCTTTCCTTAATTACATGTTAAGGTCAAAATAATACAAGTATATTATACACTATAACTTGTATTATTTCAGCCTTTATTTAATATTTAACTTGTTTGTTGTTCATAATAGATAAATAGGGTCGCCAATTTATCATTAAAAAGCGATAGAAACTCGTCCGTTGTTGTGTCCGTTAGAAATTCACTAGATACTACAATTTTATATTTATTCATATTTCAACCCCTCAATAAAAGGTATGATAGGGTGCTTGTCAATATGAAAGTTATTTGTTATACTAGGTTTATCAATACATGCAAGATATTGGGCAAAAGTACGGGGGCAAATCGTACTTTTTTCATTGCTCAACATTATTATTTCCTCCTAGATTGCTTGTATCTTTTTTGTCATATTGCTCGTGTAATTCTTCCGTTAATTTATCAGTATCAAGCAAATAACCTTTAAAACATTTACCGTCATTTGTAACAAATTTACCTAATTCGTCTTCACCTATTAAAGTACATGCATCATAATTCCCTTTACCTAAAGCCGTTTCGGATGCCGACCTATCAGGCATTCTACCACATATTCTATTGGAAAGATTAGATTTTATTTGTCCGTCTAGTAAATTACAATCGGGTCTTTGTGACGATAAAATAAGATGTATACCAAGTGAACGACCTCTTGTTGCTATGAGTTTCAATATTCGTTCTATTTCCGATACAGTCTTTTTATCTTGTGATGTTATCATTTCTACAAACTCGTCAAAAATATAAATTACACGACTTAAAGGAATACTTGATTTTGTATGGTGTAATTTTTTGTTGTATTTATCTATATTTCTACATTTTACATCTGCAAAAATCATTTGTCTTAATCTTAATTCTTTTTCTATGAGTTTTAAATCTTCTAAAGTTCCTTTTAAATCCATTGTTCTTAAAAATTGACTAGCTTTAATTTCAGTATTCAAAAGATTAGTATTTCTTATAGTAAGATTATGCCACCCGTTAAATTCAGTTTGTTTTGGGTCACATGCTCGAATCACATAGCCTTTTAACATGGCTTGATAAATAAGTGAATCGATTAGCACCGATTTACCACTTCCTGTATCTCCTGCGATTAATAAATGAGGTCTTTTACTTATATCAATTTTTATTTTTCCTATTAAATTTTCCCCTAATAAAAATATAGGACCAAAATAGTCTATATCTCGTATATCTATTGAAATTTTGTTAGGCAAACTATATCTACGACTTGCAACTAACAATTTTATTGTATTTTTACTATTTTTTACGGGTTGTTTATCAATGAATGTGACATTAAATGCCGACTGAAAACTACCTTTAAACTCATCACTTTCAAATACTTTAGGGTCTATTCCGTTCATATTCCAATACCATACTGCTATTTTTAAGTTTAACCACAATCTAGTTCGCCATGTAAAATATGGTAATTCAACACCTTTTTCTTTCAATACTTTAATTTTGTTAATTTTGTTTTGTTTTAGATCCTTTAGTCTAAAACTAAAAATTAAAGATAACATAATCAATAATAATATTGCACCTTCTAAAACATATTGTGATATTTGTAAATTTTTATGAAAATCATATAAAGTAATTACTTTTGCAATATAGAAATTTAAAATATGAAAATCAAAAACTTTATTTATCAATGTTTCATTTTGATTGAAATAATATAAACATATAATAGTTAGTAAAAATACTCCAATCTTCCAATGATAAAATAATTGCCATATTATATATTTTAAAACCTTAAATGTAATTAAAAGTATAGATTGAATAATAGATACTATTTTACTTTTACAATACCAACCTTTAATTTTATCTTTTATTTCAATTATTTTATTTATTTTCAATAACTTTTTCCTCCTCTTTTTTAGTTTCTTTATGTGTGATTATTTTTATAGAGCCGTCTTGCTCTTTTACCATTTCATAAATATTATGAACTCGCCGACACCATGCTTTATATACTGCATAATCTCTTGAATTCAGTTTATATTCCGCATATTGATTTTCAAATGGAACATTTGATGTAATATAAACCCTCGTATAACATGCCACTTTATTATTGTATCTAGCGGGAAGTCGTAGTGGGTAAACATCTAAATAATTTAACATGCTTTCTAGGTTTATTTGACTTCTAAATTCCTCAAAAACAAGTACATCTTGCGACCTATCATAATTATCAAAAATTATACCGCCTTGGCTTGAATTATAACTTGTTATACGGCAAATATTATCTGCTTTATGTTTTTTAAAAATACTAAATGTTTTTCCCACACCGCTTGGACCACTTAAATATGTCACTATCAAATCACGATTTTCTCGTGAATATCTTTCATTAAGATAAGTTTGTCTAATAGTTTCTATATCTTTAATCTTAAATGCAAATTGTGGATTATCTTCTATAATTTCAATAATAGATTTCCCGTCTTTTATATCTTCTAACAATTTACCCATAGTTGCGTCTTTTTCTATTAGTTCGGTAGGTACCGTTCCATGTTCTACAAAACTGCCCTCAATGGTAGTTTCTTCTTTTGCGGTATTTTCCCACTTACCCTTTTTTTGTATATAATCTATATTATCTCTAATACTTCCGTATGCTTTTTCTATATGAGCCATAGGGAAACGATTTTTAATAGTTGTAAACCTCATAGGAGATTTAGAATAGATAAAAAGATGTATATGTTCGGTCTTGGTCTTGTTTCCAATCTCTCGACCCATACAATAATATTCGGGGGCAAATTTTAATAATTGTTCTCGTATAAACTCGTCCGTTATTCCATGTTCTTGGGGGTTATTTATAGTCAGTTGCCATTTTCTAGATTGGCTATTTTCCGCCATGTATACACCTCCAATAAGTTTGTTATAGCAAATATTAAATATAATTAAATTTTCAAAGAACTAATGCGATTACACATACTAGATAATACATGTACATTGCGGGGCAAGTGGCGATAGCCACGATTGCCTCCGCACCAACAATAAGTGCTAGTATTACCACTTATTGTGTAGCATGTAGCATGTAGCAATAATAAATTTTAGTAATTATTCAGCCTTTGCATTCATTTTGATATTTTGTTTATCAGCAATACGAACACTATCAGCTTTCCCATAAGGTTGTATTCTTCCTGCACGGTCAACATAAATGCCAATCATTAAGTTGTTAAAGTCAACTTCTACAACATCTTCAATAGTTGGTAGTGGGTTTGTTGTATTATCAACTTTAACACCAAATTTAGCATATTTCATGTGTGGCAACAAGATTTCAACTTTATGTCCAATTACATTGTCAGTTTTGTTATTATGTTCATCATATTCATAAATTGGGTCGCAACTACATGCAAGATAAGGTGCTTTACCAATAGTTTTGATGACATCAATAACAATATCACTTGTTTTCAATGCCTCTTTCCTCCTTTCGTGACACCATTATAACCACAACTTGCAAATCAACTCACGGTAAAGCCTTTACCTTGACAAAATAAAAAAGCCATAATTATTAAGTTATGACCTTATAAAACAACGATATATATTATTTTAATTTTTTAGGTATTGGCAATAATTCGTGTTCTTCCAACCCTATCTTTTTTAAAATTTTATTACAATCTTCAATGCTCAAATCAGCACAATCAGTTATCAAAAAAGCATATGCACAATCTCTTTTCTTTCGATAATTAACTGTGAAGCCTCCCGCTTTTAATAAACTATCAAAAGCATTTCTATCAAATTCAAAAGCATGACAAAATGCGGTTATACTTCTTAAACTTGGGTCACTTTTCCCTTTGCAATAATTACCAAATATTTCATCGCTTAACCCCGTTTCTTCCATAAATTCGTCTACTTCAATTTCTTTTTCTTCTAGTAGTATTTTAAATTTTTCAGAAAAGTTTTTCTCTAACTTTCCGTCTATACCAAAATTATCTTCAAATCTACATACTAATTCTTCTAATTCTTCATTTTTCATAATTAACCTCTATTCAGCACTATATTACAAATTTTGCCAATCTTCATCAGGTATTTTTCCGTCTAATTCAACTGCTTTATAATCTTCCCATTGTTCAATAGACATTAAATTATCATGACAATTAGGACAAGAACCATTATATGCAAAAAATACTTCCGTTGAAAATTTACAATTGCATGTATTACATGCATATCTTTTTTCTATCTTTTTTATTGAATTGTATACACTATCTTCACTATACTTTTTATTACATGTTGGGCATTTAAAATCATTAGTTATCAATTGTTCTCCGTTAAAATTAGCCAAGCAATTATCACAAGTAATTTTTAGATTTTCCACTTCCATAATATTTTCAAAGTCTTTTTGACTTAATGACATAAAAGTATCTTTAGCATGACAAAAGGGGCATTTTATTACTTTTTCCTCATTTGATTTATAAAAATTTTTTCCACATTTTTGACAAATAAATTCTATTTCATTATTCATAAAGCATTCCTCCTACGACAATTATACCATTTTTTACCATTATTATATATATTAAAACAAAAAATAATTTTGGATCACAATTATTTGTCCCAAAATTATTTTATAGACTATTCTAAATTTTCAACTCTTTTTGCGTGTACAACCTTTCTTTTAGATGTTCCACCCGTACCCGAACAAGTAGAGAGTGTAAGTATTTTATCACTTGTATTTACTTCAACATCAAATTTTTTATAACTTCTTCTTGTAATGGTATCAATAAATTTATTGAAATCACTATCACTATTAAATGAAGTAGTTATATAATATTCTTCCTTTTCAATAATATAATAACTAAATATTTGATAGGTTAGAAGTTCATTGTCTTTATTGTATATTTGAATATAGTTATTTTCTTTCGTATCAAAGAAACCATTTTTAAATATGTCTTGTAGTGAGCCAAACATTGTGTCATCTAGCATAGCATGACCGAATAATACAACATTTTTATCATTAAAAGATGTATTTCTGTAGTCCATGAATATTGCTCCTGCTTGATTATATGATTTATCAAAAGACCTTTTTAAATAATACGAATTATCACTTGTATGTACAATAGGGTTATTTACCTTATCACTATTAAATCGTACCCAACCAACAGTATCACTATTAATAGATAATAACTTATCAAAATCAATTTTAAAAACTTCTTTTTCTTCTTCTATTTCTATATTGATAACATCTTGTATAAGTTCTTTTGTTTCCTTTTTATTTTTGTGTGAATCAAATAAGAATAACACAATTTGAGTAGTAGAGAATAAGAACACTACTATAAATAAAATCAATATAATATTTTTTACTTTAATTTTTCTTTTCATAGTCCTAAAATAGAAAGAAATAGCAACTAGGCTATTTCCTTTTTCTTATTGCTAACTAATATATAAGTAATTCCCACTAGAGAGCCAAGAGCCAATATAGAATATAATACAATATTCATTGAAGAAGTTTGAGCATTGTTAGGTGCTTTATTTACATTTTCAGTAGTAGTGTTTTCAGTTAAAGCAATCATGAATGGTGAAAACTCATTAACTGTTATTTCTGCTTTTCCGTCTGCTACTGTTGTTTTAAATATTTCATAAGTATTGTCTTTCTTTTTATGTAATATTTGCACTTCTTTACCATTATAGTTAGTTCCTAGATTAAATGATACTCTCATATTGTCATAAGTTGTTCCATAAGCCGTCAACTCATAACAACCTAGAACATTTGTAAAGCCTTTACTTTCTAATTCTTTTGCCATTGCTTTGTAAATTTCGTCGTCTTGTTCTAATCTTGCCATATTAACAGGTGTTCCATTTTCTAGTGTTATTCCATAAGCACCTAAATACCAAATTGACTTTGTTTCATATAATACACCATTTTTATAAAAATGTAATAATACAGGAGTACCCCAAGGAGTACCACCACCAAAACCACCTGCAAACACTGAAGTTTTAATAGTTATAGAATTATCATTGATTAAGGTATTAAAATCATAATTCTCATACCCCCAATTCTTAGTACTTTCTTCATCGCCTATGTTATACATTGTAAATACAGCATCACTTTCTTCAATTCCCCAATCGCTATTGCCATATTTTGCAAATTTAATACTGTTAACGGCATTTTTTACATAAGTTTCATCAGTTGCACTATAATTACTTTCTTTTGCATATTTAATTGTTATATCTTTTGAATATTTTGTTTTCCCATCTATATTTAATGAAACTGTTACTGAATACAAATCGTAAAAAGGGTCATTAAATTGTGCTTTTATTGCTTCTTTTTCTATCTCTTCTGTATCCATATATCCTGAATTTTCAAATAAAGATATTATTTCTGTTTCTATCTCTGTATTAATTTCTTCTATTATTTTAGTTAAATCCTCGTTTAGACTTCCATTATCTTTGACAACTGCATTAGAAAATTCTGTTTTAGTTTTAGTAATTTCAATAGTATTTGGGACAATACTATCAAATTTTTCCTTTGTTATGGCATCAAAAGTCTCTGCCCCCATTCTAGTTACTTGTACTGGCTCTTGATTTTCACTTGGTGTTAGTTCTTCTGCATTAACTGTCATAGTAAAGAACATACTAGATACTGCTAATGCTGATAATAAAATTTTACTTGTTTTTTTCATTTTTTTATCTTTCCTTTCTAACATATTAAAATTTTATCTATAATAAATGTCCTTTAAACATTATTATTTAAAAAATGGAACACGATAAACTTCCTTGTGTTCCGATAATGCATATGTTGGCATAACTGCATACTGCCACCAACATTACTGCAATGTCGGACATGGTACTTCTTACCGACAATTTCATTCTACTACTATTATCAAATTGTGTCAATTACATTTTTGTATTTTATCATAGATTACATTATATGATGTATTTTAACTTCGCATATTAAGTATATTATCAAAGACAAAAAAGCATTAAAATATATATAGAAAGGGCGTGAAATTATGAAAGAATTTGAACCTTATAAAAAACCGACTTCTATTGAAAAAGTTGTTGCAACAATTCGTATAGATAACACTATGCTAGAAGAAATTGACAAACTAGCAAATGAAATTGATATTAGTAGAAATGAATTGATAAACCAATGTATAAGATATGCCCTAGATAACTTAAAATTAAAAGATAAAATACAAAAAGAAAACGGCTAATCAACCGTTTTTTTCATTTTTATAAATAATATATCATCATGTTCCCATACGCATTCTAAAAGTGTTTTATTACATAAAATGTTATGCTTACTAATTAAAACGCAAGGTCTTTCTTCAATTTGTATTTCGGTAAACTCTCCCTTTTTCAACCCTTTTCTTATATTATGTAAATTAACTATATCGTCCCAATCAACACTACAAATAAATTTAATTTCATTGTCCCAATCAATACCCATATTAAACATTTTTTTGCTCCTTTCATGACACTATTATAGACACGAATTGCAAATAAACTCATGGTAAGACCTTTACCTTGACAAAATAAAAAAAACGATACAATGTGTATCATTCCTTGTATTATCTGCCCTAACATGCCTTCTCACTTGTCTTGGCATAACTGTATCAGCCATGCCCCGGATCTAAATAAATTACTTTCCCTAAAAGAGGAAAGTCCCCTTCTTTAATTGCTCGAATCGAAAAAGCACCAAAGAGAAATAATGTTATAAAAAAAAGGGCATATAGTTTCTTTTTCATGTCTATCACCTATTTAACTATATGTATCTCTTCTCCTACTATATCTTTAATTGTAAAAAGATGATATCATTTTATATAATTCGAAGAGAGATTTCTATTATAAAGGAATGTTCTCTTAAAAAAATGGAGGCATAATTTTTCAGTTTTAATAGTCGTAATTTCTATCTACATTCTTTATACTACACAAAAGAATAGATAACATAAAAGCAAAATTTTCTAAACCGAAAGAAATACTTGACCATGTATTTCCACAAACAGGTATTGTTGAAAATTTTCTTATTTTAAAGTTTATAAAAAAAGAAATGTTTTCATCATTTCCATCATTTTTTCTATATCTCTTAGATTTCTCCTAGTATCAATATCATCTTTTTTAATAAGTGTTTTTTCATTCTTCTACCTTTTATATCTATACAAATTAACTTTCCCATCTTGCATAAATACCACAAGGAAGAAGCATATCTTCCCTTTGTATAGGGAGTGCTACTTCACCTGCTTCTACCCTTCCCTGTGGATACTTTTTTAAAACAGTGGTTTTTAAAATATTTTCAAGTACAAATGGAGAAATTCCCGTTGTATAAGAATTAATTGTAAAAAATAAAGGATGATCACTTAATAAATCAATACATACATCTATTAATTTGTAAAGAGAATCTTCAAACTTCCATACTTCTCCATTAGGCCCTCTACCATAGGATGGAGGATCCATAATAATAGCATCGTACTTTCTTCCTCTTCTCTTTTCTCTCTCTACAAATTTTAAACAATCATCTTGTATAAAACGTATCTTCTTATCCTGTAAATGGGAAAGTTGCATATTCTCTTTCGCCCATTCAATCATACCTTTGGCTGAATCCACATGAACAACTTCAGATGCACCTGCGTAGGCACAAGCTAATGTAGCTCCCCCTGTATATGCAAATAAATTTAAAACACATATTTCTCGATTACTCTGCTTAATTTTCTCTATCATATAATCCCAATTTACAGCTTGCTCTGGAAATAGTCCTGTATGTTTAAAATTTGTTGGTGAAACTTTGAAGATAAGACTTTTATAAGAAATTGTCCAATGTTCTTTTAATTTTGTTTTAAATTCCCATCTTCCTCCACCAGAATTACTTCTGTGATAATGTCCATCCACTCTCTCCCATAAACTATTCTTTTTGTCTATTTTCCATATCGCCTGAGGATCTGGTCTTCTTAAAATAATTCCACCCCAAGACTCTAACTTTTCATGGTTTCCAGCATCAATACAGGTATAATCTTTCCATTCACTACTTACCTTTAACACTTTTTCACATCCCTCAATTTAAAATTGTTCTATTGTATTTTAGAAAATAGAAAACAATTTTTTCGTACTACTCCATATTATTTTTTTCCCTATTCTGTTTCCATAATTCTACTATTTTACGCAAAACATCTCCATATTTTTCTAAAAGATTTTCTCCTTCATTCACAAGAAAATCAGAAGCAAAGAATTCTTTTGGTTCTTCTTTATTACTATCGTTTTCTGGCACGATAATGCTTCCTTTGATACTTGTCACATTTCCTTTGAATAATTCTAATGTAGCTAAAGCAGAACACTTTGCAAGACCATTTAACTCTTCTATATCAAAACGAAAAGAGGAGATTGAATCATGAAATTCACTTAGATATACATTAGCAAACGCTCTATCTTTAAAGGTTGTTCCATCTTCTTTTACTTTATCCATTTTAAAAAGAACCTCATCCACAAATATTGCATTTTCAGGTAATAGTATAATTCCAATTTCTTCTTTAATTTCTCTTACAAAAGCTTCCTCTACTGTTTCACCAGCTTGCACATGCCCAGAGGCAGTTGTATAAAAAGTTCCCCGATCTTTTCTTATCTGAAAATAAACATTTCCATCCCGATCATAAAGCCAACAATGAACGGTTTTATGCCATAAACCATTTTTATGAACATTTTCCCTAGAATCCATTCCTATCAAATTTCCATTTGTATCATAAACATCTAAATATTCCATTGACTTCCTCCTAGCTAATATAATTATAACACATGAAAAAGAAAAATCCAAAGAATCTCTTTGGATTAAAGTATACATACTATCGTTTTGAGAATTGTGGTGCACGACGTGCTGCTTTAAGACCTGGTTTTTTACGTTCTTTAATTCTTGCATCTCTTGTTACAAACCCAGCTCTTTTTAAAATTTTTCTAAAGCTTGTTTCACTATCTGGATCATTATTTTCGTCATATTTTAATAAAGCTCTTGTAATCCCTAAACGGATTGCTCCTGTTTGTCCTGTAAAACCTCCACCATTTACCTTCACTTCAATATCAAAAGTTTCTACGGTATCTGTAGCAACAAGAGGTTGTTTTAAATCCATAACATTTGTTTCATATGGAAAAAAGTCATGCACATCTCTTCCATTTACAACAATATTTCCAGAACCTGGAACCATTTTTACTTGGGCAACAGAAGATTTTCTTCTTCCTGTTCCAATATACACTTTCTTATCTGCCATTTAAAACCCTCCTTATTTTACTTTCATTTCTTTAGGTTGTTGTGCTTGATGTGGATGTTCACTACCTGCATATACAAACAGTTTTCTATACATTTGACGACCTAATCTTCCTTTTGGAAGCATCCCTTTGATAGCTCTTTCAATCATTTCTTCTGGATATTGTTCTCTCATAACCTTTGCAGTTCTTTCTCTTAATCCTCCAGTATATCCACTATGGTTATAATAAATTTTATCTGTTAATTTATTTCCTGTTAGATTAATTTTAGATGCATTAATTACAATGACATAATCTCCACAATCCATATTTGGTGTGTATGTTGCTTTATGTTTTCCTCTTAAAACATTTGCCACTTTACTTGCTAAACGTCCTAAAGTTTCTCCATCAGCATCAATAACATACCAGTTACGTTCGATAGTTGCCTTTGTTGGCATATATGTATTCTTCATAACTCATTTCCCTTCTAAAATAGATTTTGAAATTACTGTTCCCAGCAATAATTTCATATGGGATATAAAATGTACCAGTATAAATTATAGTCAAAAGTAAAATAGAAGTCAAGTATATAATCACATTATGTGCCTTTTTTACAAAATTTCTACTCCTTTTCCTCCAACAGAGAAACTACTATTTGTATAATAGTAGTTAAACCAATTTATATTTTAGAAAAATAACTCTTTTTATACAATACAACACAAGCAAGTCCTACTACACTAAATAGTACAACCCCTCCCATCGTATATACCCCTGTTTTTGGATTTTCTACTTTTGTATTATTTGTTGTTGTATTTCCAGAGGTACTTCCTCCTGTTGAAGGTTTATTCGTATCAACACTTGGTGAAGTAGATTGCTCTTTTTCTTTTACCTGTATATGCATAGAAACATCTTTTAAATATACATTTTGAAAATCCTTATTTGCAAACAATAATTTTTCAGTATAAAGACCTCCAGTTCCTTTCTTATTCGCTGTCACTTTAAATGTGGCTATAGCAAATGTTCCCTTTTTATTTTCATCTGTATATAAAGCTACGTTCTTATCTCTTCCATCTCCCTGCCAATCTGAAGAAGTTACCACATCATGAATTGTAATCGCATCATTTGATTGTAGTAGAAAAGATAATGCTGTAACTTCCTCATCAGAAGTTCCTGTGATTTTACAATTCGCACTTTGTCCTACCTCAAGCACAGTTTTGTCACAACTCACTGCTACATTTCCAGTCATTGCCTTTACTCCAAAAGGGAATAGTCCCCCTATAAGAATACTTAAAAATATAATTTTTTTCTTCATTTCCCTCACTCCAAACTATTTTATCTATTCCAAAGATACTACACTGGCTTTTTTTGTCAATTTTAATTTTAGACGAAAAGTCAACACATTGTAAATAAAAAGGACATTTATCCTTTGTCCTTTTCATATTCTACTTTTTTTAGATATAAACCCTCTGGTTTTGCTGTAAACGATGCATATTTTCTATCTTTCTTTTCCAATACTTCCAATACCTCTATTGGTTTTCTTTTTCCTTCTCCCACTTCAATTAAGAAACCTACCATATTTCGAACCATATATTGTAAAAATCCATTTCCTGTAAATTCAATTTCTAAAATATCATGCTCCTCCCGAATCAATGCGTTATAAATTGTCCTCGTTGTATTTTCATATTGACAGCTCTTTTTTGTAAAAGAAGAAAAATCATGCTCTCCCACAAAAAATTGAATTGCCTCTTTCATGTTTTCTACATGGAGATGTTTATTATATTGAAAAAGGGTATGCAAAGTAAATGGATCATATTCTCCACAATTCATTTTATACACATATGTTTTTCTTTTTGCCCTATATCTAGCATGAAAGTCCTCTTTTACTGCTTCTATCTTTTTTATATAAATATCTTCAGGTAATAATTGATTTAATTTATACGTTAAGTTTTCTACATTCCATTGTTCAAAATCAAAATGCGCTGTTTGTAGATAGGCATGTACCTTTGCATCGGTTCTCCCACTCGCATAAATTTTCACAGATTGATTATGATTCAACATACTTAACACTTTTTCAATTTCTTCCTCAACCGTTCGTTTATTTTCTTGAATTTGGTATCCCGAAAAGGCAGTACCATTATAAGAAAACGACATCAAATAGCGCAAATGAAATCACCCTCTTTAAAACAACATATAAAAATAAATATAAAAAGCTTATTAAAATAAGACTATCCATCATAGAAAAGACCCCTATTTCTTCTTTTTCTTGGTAAGGCGAATTAAAACCTTTTACGACAAGTGTTTCTGCTACTTGATCCGCTATTATTTCTGTCTTTCGAAACAGAGGAACTAAAAAGATATACATCCATTTTACTTTTTTAAAAAAAGAAACTTTTTGAAGGGATAACCCTCTACTCTGTATTGCTTTCCATGTTTTTAAAGCTTCCTTATAAATTAAAGAAAGAAAAGAAAGGGATAATGCAAGGGTTTTTGCTACTTTCACACAATTGATTCTAAACATGCATAAAGGGGATAAAAGATAAGTAAAAGATATTTCTACTAAGCTATTTTTCATATTTGTGATATAAAGCCTACTTAAAAGAAGTAAACTGTATACCTTAAAGAAATACAAACTAAATTCCCCTAGAGAATTTTTAATAAAAACAAAATAAAGAAACACTAGAATTAAAAAATATTTCGTATGAAAAAGCAATTTGAAAGTGTTTTTTACTTTTTCTCCACAAAAAAGTCCTAGAATAATACCTCCTAAAAAGAAAATACCTGCAAGAAATAAGTTCTCATTTAAAAGAATCGTAATAGAAATTAGAAAAAGAAGAAAAGTTACATTGATCGGATTTAACTTCTTGATAAGATTTTTTTTCTCTTTATAAAGAAAAAAAGAGGGATTATCTAACATATCTATAAATATCCTTTATCAAGTCATTCATATCATCTCGGTACCCTATTTTAATCTTTTTCTGTTTAAATACTTTATTCGAAAATGATATGATTTTGGGTGCTTTTACACCACATTTTTTTAATTTTTCTTCCTCTTTAAATACTTCATATTTCCCACCTTCTAAATAAACTTTTCCATCTTTTAATACATAAATATAATCAGCAATTTTATGGATAAGTTCTGTATCATGAGATGCAATAATGATTGTTTTTTTATACCTTATTTTCAAAAGACGAATTAGAGAAATAAAACTTTTTTCATTTTCATAATCGAGTCCGATCGTTGGTTCATCAAGCACTAAAACGGTAGGATTTAAAACAAGTAAAGAGGCAAGAGCAATTTTTCGCATTTCTCCACTGGACAAAGTTAAAGGATTCTTATCTAAATAACTCTCATCTAATCCAACCATGTGCAAAACATCTCTTACTCGATCATTTATCTTTTGAGAGTTATAGTTATAAAAGCGTAAAGGAAGTTCTAATTCTTCTTTCACTGTTAAAGAAAGGAACTGATCTTCTGGAAATTGAAAAAGGACACCTACATAAAATCGTAATTCTTGAATAGCTAAATTTTTATTATCATTTGTAATTTCAAAAGAACCGATTTTGATTTTCCCATGAATGGGATGACGAAGGGCATTAAACATTTCTAATAAAGTTGTCTTTCCACTTCCAGATTTCCCGATAATGGCAACGATTTTTCCTTCTTCTATTTTCATATTGATTCCCTTTAAAACTTCATTTGGACAATCATGATATCTATATTTTACATTTTCTACTCTTATTTCCATAACTGATCCACCATCTTATTCATGTCTAAAATTGGTTCACTAAGCAAATTATAGTATTTTAATTTTAAAGATAAATCGGCCATAAAAGGAAGCTTCATTCCCCCTTCTTTCGCTATTTTATCATCCTGAATAAATTCTTCCTTTGAGATAGAGGAAACAATTTTTCCCTCTTTTAATATGCCCACTGTTTTTCCATAAAGAATATCCTCTACATCATGTGTAATATGAAGAATCGTACATTTTGTATCTTTATAATACTTTTTAATAGAACGCATCAATTTGTCTTTTGTAATTCCATCTAACATGGTAAATGGTTCATCTAAAATAAGAAGTTTTGGTTTTGTAATTATAGCGGAAGCAAAGGCAACGAGTTGTTTTTCACCACCACTTAATACATAGGTTGGTAAAAAAAGCAATGTTTCAATGCCTAATTTTTTCGCACAATCCTGAATCTCTTTATCATATTCTAGCTTTTTATATTTTCTATTTTTAAGGGGAAACTTTAACTCATCATACACTGTTTCACAAACTAAGTTTCTATTTGGATTTTCAAAAACAACGGATATATTATCTAAAAGATCTGCTTGTGTTTCATTCGACATTTTCTTAGAGAAAAGCATGACTTCTCCATCATAGAATGTCACATTTAAAATTGCTTTTACAAGACTTGACTTTCCAGAACCATTGGCCCCACATAGAACATAATAGTCCCCTTCCTGAATATGTAACTCTAAATTTTTTAGTACTTCTTTTTCTTTATAAGACAAACATAAATTCTTACATGTGATTATCTCTTTCATTTTACCACCAATATCTTTTATTATAATACTTTTCTTTTTTCTTTAAAAGAAAAAGTAGCCCTATTTATTCTTTTCTTTCATTTCTATAACTAATTCTTTCGAATAATTCATAATTTTTCCTTTAGGTAAGAAAAGCATACGATTCACACCAACGCTTTCTACAAAAGCAGGATTATGACTTACCATAATAATAGTTCCCTCATAATTTTTAAAATTTTCACCAATAATTCTTTGTGTTTCTACATCTAAATGATTTGTCGGTTCATCTAGTAACAACAGATTTGCTTTTTTTAATATAATTTTAGCAAGCGCGACTCTCGCTTTTTCCCCGGGAGATAATACGCCTACTTTCTTAAACACTTCCTCTTTAAAAAATAAAAAGTTTCCTAGTATAGTTCTTAATTCCTTTTCACTATATCCTTTCATATCTACATTTTCTAAAATGGTTTTCTCAGGATCTAGGCTTTCTTGTTCCTGTGCATAATAGGCAATATCTGTTTTACTTCCATACCAAATATTTCCTTCTCTTGGTTTATTTTCTCCAACAAGAAGTTTCAATAAAGTAGACTTCCCGACCCCATTTTCTCCAATAATTAAAAATCGTTCTTTATTTTGAATTAGAAAAGATAAATTTTTAATGATATCCACTTCATTATATCCAAAATAAATATTGTTCACTTTTAAAGGAATTTTAGAGCCATCTCTTTCTGGCTTAATATTTAATTGAACGGTTTTATATGTAATTTCTCTTTCAATTCTATTTTTTTCTAATTTTTTTAATGCTTTCTCTTTTGATTCGGCCATTCTTTTTCTTTTTCCAGAAGAATTAGAATATTTTAAAACTACTTTTCTTAGTTTTTGTTCTTCCTCCTCTTGTTTTTTTATTTGCCTTTCCTTCTCTATCTTTTGCATTTCTCTTCTTCTCATAAAATCATCGTAATTTCCTTTATATACATTGATTTTATGGGTTGTTTTATCTACATAGAGAATTTGATCTACTATGGCATTTAAGAAAGGTACATCATGAGAAATTACCAGTAACATTCCTTTATAGTTTTTTAAGTACTCTGTTATAAATTCTTTTGTACTTGCATCTAAATGGTTTGTTGGTTCATCGAGTAGTAACACTTCTGGATTGGAATATAAAAGATGAAGAAATGCTAGTTTTGACTTTTGCCCACCAGATAATTCCTTTACTTTTTTATCCAACAAAGAGGGATCAATTTTCATTTTTTCAATAAATTCAAATAAAATATTTTCTGCGTGGTAACAATCATAGTATTCAAGTAAATCCTCAATTTTACCAAGTTCTTTCATATATTTTTTTGTTTGTTCTAACGTACATTGCGTTAATTTTTCATAGAAAGATACTTGCTTTTTTCTAAGTTCTTCAATTGGCCTTGCCTTTAACAAATAGTCAAGCACATTACATTCTAAATCAATTCCATGCATTTCCTGTTCTAAATAACCAATTCTCCTTTTTCTCTCAAAAGAAATTGTTCCACTATCTAATGGAATTTCCCCTAAAATAACTTTAAATAAAGTTGTCTTTCCTGCTCCATTGACACCAACAATTCCAACACGATCTTTTTCATTTAGATAAAATGCGGCATCCTCATAAATTCTTTCATTTCCTAATGTTAAGTTTATTTTATCTGCTCTCATAGTAACACCTATTTTTATTATAGCATACTTATGCATAAAATAGTAAAAAGAATGCCACAATACCCTAGTTTGACAGTTGTATTATAAAAATCTTCTCTAGATATTGAAAAATCTAGTTTTTTTATCTTTTTGCTATTGCGTACCATTGGGAGTATTGTATAATGTTAATATATGATATAGATAGGTGTAATAATATGAGGCTTAAAATTTCTAAATCTAAAAATACTACTTTATTTTATATTATTAAGGATTATACAAAGAATGGCAAAAGATCT
>CATOJL010000007.1 GCA_951800155.1 uncultured Bacilli bacterium
CAATCATTAAATTTAACAATACTCATATGTTCCATATACATCACTATAATATTATAGGCGAAATTACTTCAAAAGAAAAGGTCCCGTTAGGGACGGATGACAAAATTTATTTTGTCATTTTTTTATTTTCGTTTGATAGAGTATCATAAGCCTCTTGTGTAATTTGGCAATTTTTCTGCGCCATTTTTTGTTCTTCTTCCGATTTACCTACTTGCATATCAGGATGGTAAAGTTTCATTTTTCCTTTATATGCTTTATGAATTTCTTCAGTAGATGCATTCTGTGAAATACCTAAAAATGCATAATAATCGGTAAATATTGTTTTGTTCATAGAAATTCGTTCCTTTCATAATATATCAAATATTAAAACGATTATATCAAGTAATTGAAAAAAATAAAATAAAAAAACAACAAAAGCTTGCAATTTACATTTTTTTTAAGTATAATTTTGAGTGTGTGGCATGCGAAGATGTGTGAGGTTGCCGATACACCGGGTTAAGTTGAAAAGCATAACAAAAGATAATCGGGTTTTTGCACGGAGCAAGTCTATACTCGATATAGGCGAAGGGAGGAAAACAATATGTCAAAAACAAAAGTTAGCATCAAATTGAAAGCGTTTGAACACAAAAGTTTAGATACAGCATGTGCTAAAATTGTTGAAGCAGTGAAAAGAACAGGTGGAGAAGTAAGTGGGCCTGTACCACTACCAACTGAAATTGAGAAAATTACAATCTTAAGAGCTGTTCACAAATACAAAGATTCTCGTGAACAATTTGAAAAAAGAACACACAAAAGACTTATTGTTATCAATAACCCAAGTAAGGAAACAATTGATATGTTACAACGTATTGATATTCCAAGTGGTGTTGATATTCAAATTAAGTTATAATTTTTAGGAGGATAGAATATGGAAATGAAAGGAATCTTAGGTCGTAAAGGAGATATGACTCAAGTATTTACAGAATCTGGTAAATTAATTCCTGTAACAATTATTGAAATTGAACCAAATGTGGTAACACAAATTAAGACAAAAGAAAATGATGGTTATGAGGCTATACAACTAGGTTTTGGTACGAAGAGAGAAAAGCTAGCGACAAAAGCTTCTAGTGGAATCACTACGAAAGCAGGAACTACACCTAAGCGCTTCTTTAAAGAAATTAGAGGCGTTGATGTAGAAAAATTTGCTTTAGGGCAAGAGGTCAATGCTGATATTTTTACAGCGGGAGAAGTTGTAGATGTAACAGGAACAACTAAAGGAAAAGGTTTCCAAGGTGTTATTAAAAGACACAATCAATCAAGAGGACCTATGGGACATGGATCACACTATCATAGAAGACCAGGTTCAATGGGTACAATGAGACCAATGCGTGTTTTTAAAGGGAAAGCATTACCAGGACATATGGGATGTGAAACAGTTACAATTCAAAATCTAGAAATTGTTAAAGTAGATGTTGAAAATGGATACATACTTGTGAAAGGAAATGTACCAGGACCTAAAAAGAGTCTTGTTATTATTAAAACAGCAGTTAAAAATCCAAATAAAATAAGAGAAACAGAAGCTTTACATAGTTATGTTGTAACTGAGGAGGTAGAAGTTCCAGAAACTGTAACTACAGAAGTGGAAGAGGCTACAGAAGTACAAACAGAAGAAACACAAGAGAAAGAAAACTAGGAGGTAGTATCAATGAAAAAATTGTCAGTTTTAAACCTTAAAGGTGAAAAAGTAAGTGATATTACTTTAAAAGAAGAAGTGTTTGGCATTACACCAAACGATGCTGTTTTATATGATGCTATTACATTAGCTAGAAATTCTATGCGACAAGGAACACATGATACAAAGACTCGTTCTGAGGTTAGTGGTGGAGGAAGAAAGCCATGGCGACAAAAAGGAACAGGACGTGCTCGTCAAGGAAGTACACGTGCTCCTCATTGGACTGGCGGTGGTGTAGTATTTGGACCACATCCAAGAAGTTATGATAAAAAGCAAAATAGAAAAGAAAGACGTTTAGCATTACGTTCAGCATTATCATATAAAGTAATTGAAGATGCGATGATTGTTGTTGAAAGCTTCAATCTAGAAAGTGAAAAAACAAAGGAAGCTGTGGAAGTTTTAAAGAATATTAAAGCAGAGAAGAAAATCATGATTGTTGTAGATGAATTAAATGAAAATACTGTTTTAGCAACACGTAACTTAAATAATGTGATTTTATTAACAGCAGATGAGATCAATGTATACGATATTATCAATGCAAACAATATGGTTATCACAACAGCAGCTATTAAGAAAATAGAGGAGGTGCTTGTTTAATGAAAGAAAGTATGAGAAATGTTATTAAAGCACCAGTTATTACGGAAAAAAGTGCGGCCTTAGCCGAAAACAATGTGATTACATTTAAAGTTGACCCTAAGGCAAATAAAATACAAATCAAACAAGCCGTAGAAAACTTATTTCATGTAAAAGTAGAAAGTGTAAATACAATTAACGTAAAACCAAGAAAAAAAAGAGTGGGACGTTATGTTGGAAAAACGAATCGAGTAAAAAAAGCAATTGTCAAATTAAAAGAAGGAAGTTCAATTGAACTTAATCAATAGGAGGAAAATGTATGGCTATTAAAAGTTATAAGTCAACTACTAATGGTAGACGTGGAATGACTACCTTAGCAAATGAGGAAATTACAAAATCGACTCCAGAAAAATCATTAGTTGTCACTTTGAAAAAAAATGGTGGAAGAAACAATCAAGGTAGAATAACGGTTAGACATCGTGGTGGTGGAGTGAAGAGAAAATACCGTATTATTGATTTCAAAAGAGATAAGGATGGTGTAATTGGAACAGTTACATCTATCGAATACGATCCAAATAGAAGTGCAAATATTGCTTTAATTACTTATGCAGATGGAGAGAAAAGATATATTCTTGCTCCAAAAAATTTAAAAGTTGGAATGCGTATTGAAAGTGGTGAAAATGCAGATATCAAAGTTGGTAATGCTCTTCCACTTGCAAATATTCCAGAAGGTACAATGGTACACAATGTTGAATTAAAAGCTGGAAAAGGTGGCCAAATGGCTCGTTCAGCTGGATCTTCTGTTCAAATTCTTGGACGTGAAGGAAGATATACATTACTTCGTTTAACAAGTGGTGAAGTTCGTAAAGTGCTAAGTACTTGCAGAGCTACAGTTGGTGAAGTTGGTAATGCAGATCATGAACTTGTAAATTTAGGAAAAGCAGGTCGTAAAAGACATATGGGGATCCGTCCAACGGTTCGTGGTTCTGTAATGAACCCTAATGATCACCCACATGGTGGTGGTGAAGGTCGTGCGCCAATCGGACGTAAAGGACCAGTTACTCCTTGGGGAAAACCAGCACTTGGACATAAAACACGTAAGAACAAATTAAGTTCAAATAAGCTTATTGTTCGTCGTCGTAATACAAAGTAGGGAAAGGATGATTTAAATGGCAAGGAGTCTAAAAAAAGGACCTTTTGTAGATGAACATTTAATGAAAAAGGTCGAAAAAGTAATTGAGTCAGGGAAAAAAGAAGTAATTAAGACTTGGTCACGTCGCTCTACAATTTTTCCTAATTTTGTTGGACTTACATTTTCTGTTCATAATGGGAAGGAAAGTATTCCTGTTTATGTAACAGAAGACATGGTTGGACATAAATTAGGTGAATTCGCGCTTACTCGTAAATTTGGCGGACATGGCGATGACAAAGGGAAAAAATAGACTAGAAGGAGGATTTAAATGGAAGCAAGAGCAATTGCAAAAGGCGTTCGAATCGCTCCCCGTAAAACTCGTCTAGTGATAGATTTAGTACGTGGAAAGAGCGTGAGCGAAGCAGATAAAATTTTAAGCAATCTAAATAAAGAAGCTGCAAGAGTAATTAAAAAAGTGTTGACTTCAGCAGTAGCAAATGCCGAAAATAATTTAGGTTTAAATAAAGAAAACTTATATGTAAGTGAAGCCTATGTAAATGAAGGTCAAACAATGAAAAGATTTAAATTTGGATCACGTGGTCATATCGATCCAATTAAAAGAAGAACAAGTCATATAACAGTTGTTGTTAGTGACAATAAGTAAGGAGGAAAATAGCGTGGGTCAAAAGGTAAGTCCTATCGGTTTAAGAATTGGAATCAATAAAACTTGGCAATCAACTTGGTATGCTGGGAATAAGGATTTCGCAAAATTCTTAAACAATGATGTTCAAATAAGAAACTATTTGGAAAAGAAATTAAAAGATGCCGCTGTTTCTAGTGTTCTTATTGAAAGAACAAAGGGAAAAACTGATGTAATTATCAATTCTGCAAAACCGGGTGTTATTATAGGCCATGGTGGAGAAGAAATTGAAAAATTAAAGAAAGCACTTTCTAAATTAGTTGATGAAAATGTTCAAATTTCAATTAAAGAAGTTAAGAAACCAGATATTGATGCAGCTTTAGTTGCTGAGAATATCGCGCATCAAATTGAAAATCGTGTATCGTTTAGAATTGCCCAAAAAAGAGCCATTCGAAATGCAATGAAAGCAGGAGCAAAAGGAATTAAGACTTCTGTATCTGGTCGTTTAGGTGGTGCAGATATGGCAAGAGAAGAAGGATATGTGGAAGGAAATGTTCCACTACATACATTAAGAGCTGATGTAGACTATGCTCATAAAGAAGCAGATACTACTTATGGAAAGATCGGTGTTAAAGTATGGATTTATAAAGGAGAAATCCTAGCCTCAAAAAATAAAGGAGGTAATGAAAATGGCAGTAATACCAAAAAGAACTAAATATCGTAGACCACATCGTTTACGTTATGATGGGAAAGCCAAAGGAAATACAGAACTTCACTTCGGTGAATATGGACTTCAAGCATTAGAAGGTGCTTGGATTACGCAAAACCAAATTGAAGCAGCCCGTGTTGCCATGACTCGTTATATGAAACGTGGAGGAAAAGTATGGCGTAACATTTTCCCACATTTATCATTAACGAAAATTCCTCTAGAAACTCGTATGGGTAAAGGTAAAGGTCAGCCAGAAAAATGGGTTGCTGTAGTAAAAGAAGGAAAAATTATGTTTGAAATAGGTGGCGTTAGTGAAGAAGTGGCTCGCGAAGCATTTAGACTTGCTATGCATAAACTTCCTATCAAATGTAAATTTGTAATGAAGGAAAGTGGTGATAAACGTGAAAATGAAGGAAATTAGAGAATTAACCAACGAAGAAATCGTGAAAAAAATTGATGAATATGGCGAGGAGTTATTCAATTTACGTTTAAGTCAAGCTACTGGAAATTTAGAAAAACCTTCTAGAATTAGAGAACTAAGAAAATTAGTAGCACGTATGAAAACAGTGTTAAAAGAACGTGAACTAAATGAGGAGGCAAACTAATGGAAAAAACGGCAAAACGTGAATTAGTGGGAAAAGTAATAAGCGATAAGGCAGATAAGACAATTACTGTTTTAGTTGAAACTTATAAGAAAGATCCACTATATGGGAAACGTGTAAAATACTCAAAAAAATATGCTGCTCATGATGAAAAGAATGAAGCAAAAATTGGAGATATTGTTCGTATTGTTGAAACGAGACCATTATCTAAACGTAAGAATTTCCGTTTAGTAGAAATCGTAGAAAAGGCAATTATCTTATAACTAAAAAGGAGGATTCTATATGATTCAGCAGGAAAGCCGTCTTAAAGTTGCTGATAATTCTGGAGCACGTGAAGTATCTGTTATCCGTGTTTTAGGAGGAAGTACTAGAAGATATGGCAATATTGGTGATATAGTAGTTGTCACTGTAAAGAAAGCAATGCCTAATGGAACAGTAGCAAAAGGAAAAGTTTGTAAAGCTGTTATTGTTAGAAGTAAACGTGGTCTAAGAAGAGATGACGGCTCTTATATTCGCTTTGATGATAATGCTTGTGTTATTATAAAAGAGGATAAGAGTCCTGTGGGAACTCGTGTATTTGGACCAGTAGCACGTGAATTACGTGAAAAAGATTTTATGAAGATTGTATCACTTGCAAAAGAAGTGTTATAAGCCTTGAGGAGGGAAAACATGAACTTTAAAACAGGAGATAAAGTTGTTGTTATTTCTGGTAAGGATAAGGGAAAAGAAGGAAAAGTAACAAAGATTTTACGTACAAAGAATAAAGTTGTTGTAGAAGGTGTAAATGTTGTAAAAAAACATATGAAACCAAATGGGCAAACGACAGGGAGTATTGTAGAAATGGAAGCTGCAATTGATGCTTCAAATGTTATGTTAATCGATCCTAAAACTAAGACTAGAACTAGAATTGGACATACAACAGATAAAAATGGTAGAAAAGTAAGAATCGCTAAAAAATCCGGCGAAATTCTTGATTAATTGGAAGGAGGGTAAACGATGAACCGCCTAAAAGAAATGTATAATAAAACAATCGTATCTAGTTTAAAAGAAGAGTTTCAATATTCTAACGTGATGGAAGTACCTAAGTTGGATAAAATCGTTATCAATATGGGAGTAGGAGATGCTGCAGGCAACTCAAAAATGTTAGAGGCTGCTATGGCTGATCTTGAGCTTATCTCTGGACAAAAACCAGTTTCTACAAAAGCGAAAAAGGCAATTGCAGGATTTAAAATTCGTGAAGGGCAAGCCATAGGATGTAAAGTGACTTTACGTGGGGAAAATATGTATAACTTTTTAGATAAGTTAATTTCAATTACTATTCCACGTATAAGAGATTTTAGAGGACTTTCTTCAAAAGCCTTTGATGGACGTGGAAACTATACACTAGGGCTTAATGAACAATTAATATTTTCAGAAATAGAATTTGATAACGTTGTAAAAGTACGTGGTATGGATATCATATTTGTTACTACGGCGAAAACAAATGAAGAAGCTTTGGATCTTTTAAAAGGGTTTGGAATGCCTTTTAAGAAGTAACGATTAGGAGGAATTATGGCTAAAAAAAGTATGAGAATTAAAGCTAGTAAGACGCCAAAATTTAAGGTACGTGCATATACAAGATGTAACCGTTGTGGTAGACCTCACGCTGTACTTAAAAAATACGGGATATGCCGTATATGTTTCCGCGAACTAGCTTATAAAGGACAAATACCTGGAATGAAAAAATCGAGTTGGTAAGAAGGAGGGATTTATAATGAGTGTGTCAGATCCAATTGCAGATATGCTTACAAGAATTCGTAATGCAAATCAGATGAGATATAAAGAAGTTGAAGTTCCAACTTCAACAATAAAAGAACAAATCGCTCGTATATTAAAAGAAGAAGGATTTATTAGTGGATATAAAATTAAAAAGAACACTATCCAAAATATAATCATTTTAAATTTAAAATACGGTGATAACAAGGAACGTGTTATTACTGGTTTAAAAAGAATTTCAAAACCAGGTTTACGTGTTTATGCAAAAGCAAATGAACTTCCAAAAGTATTGAATGGACTTGGAATTGCTATTGTGTCTACTTCTAAAGGAATTATGACAGATAAAAAAGCAAGAGAAGCTTCATTAGGTGGAGAAGTTTTAGCTTATATTTGGTAGAAAGGTAAGGAGGATTTTTATGAGTCGTATTGGAAATAGAGTACTTACAATACCGGATAATGTTACTATTTCAACTGAGAATAGCGTTGTTACAGTAAAAGGTCCTAAAGGAGAACTTTCTACAAAGATCAACGAAGGAATTGCTGTACATGTTGAAGAGAATAAGCTTACTTTAACTCGCGCAAATGAGAATTTAAAGAAATTTCATGGGACAGCTAATAGTAATATTGAGAATATGATTATTGGTGTAACAGAAGGTTATACAAAGAAACTAGAGATTGTTGGTGTTGGATATCGTTTTAATGCTGTGGGTAACAAGCTTACTGTTAGTGCAGGATATTCTCATTCGGTAGAAGTAGAAGTACCAGAGGGACTTTCTATTGAATGTCCAAGTAATACAGAACTTATTATTCGTGGAATCGACAAATGTCTTGTTGGCGAATTTGCTGCAAATATTAGAAAAATTAGAAAACCTGAACCATATAAAGGAAAAGGTGTTCGTTATTCTGGTGAATTTATTCGCCGTAAAGAAGGAAAGAAAGCAGCATAATTTTTAGTAAAGGAGAGAAATACTTATGATAAAAAAAGTAGCTCGTAATGAAGTACGTAAAGCTAGACATGAACGTGTTAGAGATAAAGTATCAGGAACATCTGCTTCTCCAAGACTAAACGTGTTTAGATCAAACGGAAACATCTTTGCTCAAATTATTGATGATGAAAAAGGGGTAACATTATGTTCCGCTTCTTCTATTGATAAAGAATTGAAACTTACAAATGGTGGAAATATAGAAGCTGCTACGAAAGTAGGAGAGTTAATAGCCAAAAGAGCAAAGAAAGCAAAAATTGAAACAGTTGTTTTTGATAGAGGTGGATACCTATATCATGGTCGTGTAAAAGCTTTGGCAGAAGCAGCACGTGAAAATGGATTAAAATTCTAAGGAGGGTAACAATGGAAGAGAGAAAAAGAGAACCACGTCCAAAGAAAGTTAAGTTATACGATGACGAAGTTATCAGTCTTAGTCGTGTTACAAAAGTAACAAAAGGTGGTCGTCATTTCCGTTTTTCTGCGACAGTTGTTGTAGGGGACAGAAAAGGAAAAGTTGGTATTGGAACTGGTAAAGCAAATGAAACACAAGATGCAATTAAAAAAGCACTTGAAGCAGCACAAAAGAATGTAGTTCGTGTTTCATTATTAGATGAGAGAACAATTCCACATGATGCAATTGGTGTGCAAGGAGCAAGTCGTGTTATTTTAAAACCTGCTTGTGAAGGTACTGGAATTAAGGCAGGTGGGCCTGTTCGTAGCGTATTGGAACTTGCTGGAGTTAAAGATATCATTTCAAAATCACTTGGTTCTAATACAAAGATTAATATGGCTTATGCTACATTAAAAGCATTAAAAGCACAAAGAACAAGAGAAGAAGTAGCTCTACTACGTGGAAAGAAAGTTGAGGAGATCTAGTATGAAGTTAAATACAATGAGTCCAAACTTAGGTGCTACAAAGATTCGTAAACGAGTTGGTCGTGGTGTTGGATCTGGTACTGGAAAAACTTCTGGTGCTGGAGAAAAAGGACAAAATGCTAGAAGTGGTGGAGGCGTACATCTTTGGTTTGAAGGTGGGCAGACACCATTATATAGAAGAATTGGAAAACGCGGTTTTTCAAATGCTTTGTTCAAAAAAGAATATGCTGTAATTAATTTAAGTGATTTAAACAGATTTGAAGAAGGCACAGAAGTAACACCAGAACTTCTTAAAGATATGGGAGTTTTAAAAAAACAATTAAGTGGTGTTAAAGTACTTGGAAGTGGAAAATTAGAAAAGAAATTAGTTGTTAAAGCTAGTCAATTTTCAAAAACTGCTAAAGAAGAAATTGAAAAATTAGGTGGAAAAGCAGAGGTGATTTAAAATGTTTGCCAAATGTAAGCAAATATTTAATCCCGAAAATAAAGATTTAAGAAAAAGAATTTATTTTACACTTCTTGTGTTATTCATTTTTAAGTTAGGTACGACTATTATTGTTCCGGGAATTGATAAAGATGCACTTGGTACAAGTAGCTTGGGATTTTTGGAATTACTCAATGTAATGGGTGGAGGAGCTTTAGAACAATTTTCTATTTTTGCTTTAGGGGTATCTCCATACATTAGCGCTTCCATTATTGTATCGTTACTACAAATGGATATCATTCCTTATTTCTCAGAACTTGGGAAACAAGGACAGACAGGAAGAGCAAAATTAAATCAAATAACAAGATATTTAGGAATTGTGTTAGCCTTTATTCAAGGATATATCTATTCTTTTACATTTATTCAAGGTGGAACTGTAATGGAGTATATGACATATGCATTGATTCTTACTGCTGGGACTGCATTGGTTTTATGGATGGCTGATCAAATAACACAAAGAGGAATTGGAAATGGAACTTCGATGATTATCATGGCAGGTATTATAGCAACACTTCCAAATATGTTTTTCTCGTTATGGAATGAATTGGTCATAACGACAACTATGCAAACGACTTTCCTAGGCGTATCTAAATTTTTACTATTTGTTTTGTTATATATTGCCATCTTAGTTGGAATAGTCTTTATAGAAACAAGTGAAAGAAGAATTCCTATTCAATATGCAAATAAATCTGCTAGTGTTTATGGAAAAGGAAAAAGCTATATTCCATTCAAACTAAATTCAGCGAGTGTTATGCCTGTCATTTTTGCATCTATCTTGCTTTCTATACCAACGATTATTGCAAAAGTGGCTAAGAATGATGTAATGACATTATTTATTAATAAATGGCTTACCACATCTACAATAACAGGATTTATTATTTATATTATTGCGATTTTCATTTTTGCTTATTTCTATACATTCTTACAGATGAAACCAAAAGAATTAGCAGAAAATTTAAATAAAAATGGTGGATTTATTCCGGGAATAAGACCTGGTGATGAAACGGAAGATTATATTAAAAAAGTATTAAAAAGAATCACAACGATTGGGGCGCTTTCTCTAGCCTTTATCGCAGGTATTCCCATTTTATTTGGAGCGGTTTCAAATTTGTCAACAAGTGTTAGTATAGGTGGAACAGGGTTGCTCATCGTTGTTGGTGTAGCACTTGAAACATATAAACAATTAGAAAGTGAACTCGTTACAAAAAATTATCAATCGAGAAGAAGAGGGCGAAGAAGATAATGAATATTATTTTACTCGCGCCTCCCGCCGCTGGGAAAGGGACACAAGCTGAATTGATCGTGTCTAAATACCAAGTAAAGCATATTTCTACAGGTGCGCTTTTACGTAAATCCTTGAAACAAGAGGATTCTATTTCAAAAGAGATAAGAGAGATCATGAAAGCTGGAAAGTTAGTGAGTGATCAAATCATTTTAGAACTCATTGAAAAAGAGATGGATACTGCCAAAGAAGGTGTTGTTCTAGATGGATTTCCAAGAAATAGAGTACAGGCAATCGAGTATGAACAATTGCTTCAAAAGTTAGGTCAAAAAGTAGATGCAGTTTTATATCTTTCGATTCCAAAGGAAGTAGCAAAAAAGAGGATTCTAGCGCGGAGGACTTGCCCAAATTGTGGAAAAATTTATAATATGCAGATAGAAGAAATGTTAGAGGAGCTGTGTGGTTCTTGTCATACTTCACTCGTTAGTCGAGAAGATGATAATGAAGAAACGTTTGATTTACGTTATGAAACGTATATGCGTGAAACGAATCCATTAATTTCTTTTTATCAAGAAAAAGGTTTATTAATAGAAATTGATGCTTCTTTGAAAAAAGAGGAAGTATTTGAAGTAATTGAGCAAAAATTACGTATGCTTAATTAAGGATAGCCAGCGTGGGAAAACTTAAACCAAGAGGTGATAAAATGGCGAAGAAGCCAGTAAATAAAAAGAAGGTAGAAGTTGAAAATAAGATAGATAAAGGAACTGCGATTTCTGTAGAAGGAAAAGTAGTAGAAGTTTTACCAGGAACACAATTTCGTGTAGAACTTGAAAATAAACATGTTGTTATTGCTCATTTATCAGGAAAACTTCGAATGAATAATATTCGTGTTCTACCAGGGGATACAGTCACTTTGGAATTATCAGAGTATGATTTGACAAAGGGACGCATCACATGGAGAAAAATGTAAATGTAAAGCCCACATTTCTGTTCAAATCGGACTAAAAGATTAGTTTCATTTTAACAGGTGAACATTTACATGAAATAAAGATGTGGGTTACCTATCGAAATAGGAGGGAAAGTATGAAAGTAAGATCATCAATTAAACCAATTTGTAAAAATTGTAAAGTTATTAAACGTAATGGAAAGCTTAGAATTATTTGTACGGATCCTAAGCATAAACAAAAACAAGGGTAAGGAGGTACTTTATGGCACGTATAAAAGGTGTAGATATACCAAATAATAAAAGAATTGAAATCGCACTTACTTATATTTATGGTATTGGTAGAAGTTTATCGAATAAAATTTTAAGAGATGCGAATGTAAATATAAATAAAAGAGCAGGACAATTAGATAATGATGAATTAGGTCGAATTCGTGATGAAGTTGAAAAATATATAATTGAAGGAGATTTAAGACGAGAAATCAACATGAATATCAAAACAAAGATGGAGATAAATTCTTATGAAGGAACTCGTCATAAAAAAGGATTACCAGTTCGTGGACAAAGAACAAATCGAAACGCTAGAACACGTAAAGGTAAAGGAAAAACAATTGCCAACAAGAAAAAATAGAAATTCATAAAAAAGGAGGTTATATAGTATGGCTTATAAACCAAGAAAACGTAAAGTAAAAAAGAATGTACCAGAAGGAGTAGCACATATTCATACATCTTTCAATAATACAATTGTTACAATTTGTGATAAGGAAGGAAATACAATTAGTTGGGCTTCTTCAGGAACATTAGGATTTAAAGGAAGTAAGAAATCAACTCCTTTTGCAGCTGGTATGTCTGCAGAAGCTGCTGCCAAGGTTGCTTATGACATGGGAATGCGTAAAGTAGCTGTATTTGCTAAAGGTTTAGGTTCTGGTCGTGAAACATCAATTCGTTCTTTACAAACAGCTGGTCTTGAAATTACTTCTATTACAGATGTAACACCTGTACCACATAACGGATGTCGTCCACCAAAACGTCCACGTGGATAAAGAAAAGGAGTGTATGAACATGTTAAACTTTGAAAAACCAATCTATAAAATTACAGATTATATAGAGAGTAATCATTTTGGTAAATTTGAATTAGAACCTCTTGAAAGAGGATTTGGAATAACTTTAGGGAATGCACTTAGAAGAGTGTTACTATCTAGTATGCCAGGAAGTGCAATTGTTGCTGTTAAGATTACTGGGGCAATGCATGAATTTCAAACAATAGATGGAATTGTAGAAGATGTAACTTCTATCATTCTTAATTTAAAAAATGTTGTTGTTAAGAATCATAGTGATGAAGTAAAAACGATATCTTTATGCGTTTCAGAAGAGAAGGTTGTTACTGCGGCAGATATCAAAGTAGATACAGATGTAGAAATTGTAAACCCAGAACAAGTAATTGCAACTGTTTCTAAGGGTGGGAAATTAGAGATGGAATTCATGATTGCCAATGGTCGTGGTTATGTTCCATCAACAGACAACAAAAAGTATCTTGAAAATGCACCAGTTGGATATATTCCAATTGATGCTATATATTCGCCTATTGAAAGAATTAATTATGAAGTGGAAGCTGCGCGTGTTGGACAAGATGCAAATTATGATAAATTAATTTTATATGTAAGTACGAATGGTTCTATTCGTCCTGAAGAAGCAGTAGCACTTGGTTCTAAAATATTGATTGAACACTTTAATGTATTAACAGAATTAAGTGAAATTTCAGATATGACAGGAATTATGACAGCAAAACAAGAAGATAGTAAACTTAAGAAATTAGAGACTTCCATTGATGATTTAGATTTCTCTGTAAGGGCATATAATTGTCTTAAAAGAGCTGGTATTAATACACTTGGCGATTTGACAGAAAAATCAGAATTAGAGATGATGAAGATTAGGAATTTAGGTAAAAAATCTTTGAAAGAAGTAATTGATAAAATTAAAGATATGGGACTTAAATTTAGAGAAGATGATTAATAAGGAGGTAAAGTATGGCTTATAGGAAATTAGGTAGGGATAATAAACATAGAAGAAGTATGCTTGCTAATTTAACAAAAAACCTTATCATGTATGAGAGAATTGAAACGACAGAAGCAAGAGCAAAAGAAACAAGAAAATTTGTTGATAAAATGATTTCATATGGGAAAAGTGGTTCTTTAGTATCTAGAAGAAAAGCTTTAGCTTTCTTACAAAACGATACAGAGGCTGTAAAGAAAGTGTTTGATGACTTAGCAGTTCGATATGCTACTCGTAATGGTGGATATACAAGAATTCTTAAATTAGATGAACGTAGAGGGGACGATGCGTTAAAAGTAATTCTAGAACTTGTGGAGAAAGATGCAGCGTAAGCATCTTTTTTTTGTTAAATATTTAAGAAATATATCATTTGATTTATTTTCGTTTTCAATATTTTGAGAAAAGGTGATAAAAATAAAATCTAAAATATCACTTTTTTTTATCTAAAAAATTTTATAATGAAAGTGGAGGTAAATTATGACAAAAGAACAAATAATAGGTGGAACAAATGGATTTTGGTTTTTTAGAATGTCACATCAATATGAAGGTATACGTAGAAAGTTCATACTATATATTTTGGAAAAAGAAAATATTTCTTATATAGAAAAGGATTTAGACTCTTTTTTAAATCAAGGTTTTAGAACTGATCAGTTGCTATTATCTTATATATATCGTTATGCTGATTTATTTAGTAGAGAACATCCTAGTAAAGAGAATATAGAGGCCATGCATTGGGTAAAACAGGAATGTATAAGATGTAAAAAAATAGATGATTCTTTTTCAGATTTATTTAATTCTTCTTTTAAAAATAAGAATTCTGATTCTTTTAGTGAGGAAATTAAAATAAAAAGAGGGAACTCCATAACATTTGAAAATGGTGTACTAAATCATTTAAAACAGGATGAACTAGAGCAACTTTTAAATGTGACATTTCAGGAGGTAGAAAAACCAAAATCACGATAAAAGATTAATCTTGTAAAGAACCATTTAATAGGGTTTTTTATGCGTTTTCTACATTCAACAGACTCTCTATTTATCTAAAAAAATTGGTACTTTTCTTAATAATATATAAATATTGACATTATATATTTCTTTATATAGAATATACAACTAGGTGATTTTATGAAAAAAGAAAAAAATGTAGAGGAAATTTATGAATTATTAAGGAAAAGAAATGCAATACTCAAAACTAATTTTAAGAGAATGGGTATTTGTGGAGGAATGATTCCTTTCACCATTGCAAATTCCTCTTTTGGTATTTTTAGTATACCTTTTTTCTATTATGCATTATCTATTATGTATTCTGCGTGTAGTTATGATTTTTTAGATAGGTATTTTATAAATTCCTTAGAATATACAGAATTTATAAATAAGTTTTCTATTTTATTTGAAGATTTAAAATATATGCTAGAGGGGATAGAAATCAAAACTCCTCCTAAAATATTTGCCTCTTATTACTATTTAGTGCGAAATGGTTTTTTATCACAAGATCATACTTTTATGGCAAATAATATACCAGATTATAAATTTAATCATGCATCCTCTATTCCTGCAGGATATGGAGTTTGTAGAAATCTTGCCCCTTTTTTAACACAATTATTACAAAGTTTTTCTTATAAGAGTTATACAATACAGATGTTACTAGAGGAGCAAATGTTGTGTAAAATGACGGAAGAACAATTTTTACATGATAAGGATGAGGTATTTTTTGAGGGAAATTATGGAGAATATAATCACGTAACAACTTTATTTGCAGATAAAAATAGATCCTATATTATGGATCCTATGTATGAAACATTTTATTTGATTTATGAGGATTTTGTCTATCCATTTAGAAATGATAAGGAAGCGGTTTATACAGATTTAAAAACAGAGGATACTTACTATAAACATAGAAAAATTTCTAAAGTAGATTCTTCTGGTATTGAAGATTTTTAGGAAATTGTAATAGAATATTTACAAGCTAAGGAAAACTGTTCTGATTGTATCCCTACTTTTGAAAAGTTTTATATAGAACATAGAGATTTATATAAAGAATTGGCTTTTGATTCCTCACAATTATCCAAAGGTTATGAAAAAATCTTATCTTTATACAAATAAGGAAGAAAATGGGATAGAATTATACAATTTAAAAAAATGAATTTATAGAATGAAATTTATTTTTTAAAGTACAAGAAAAATGACAATCTGTCATTTTTCTTATGAAACAATAAAGGATTTTATATATAATGAAAAAAGAAGGAATAGATTTTAAAATGATTCTTCCAGAAATCTATTCTTTTTATGATGAATGGATTGGATATATGGAATCTTCTATTGAGAGGTATGAATTATATTTTATAAACAAAAACAAGAAGCAGATATTTTGTGTAAACAAATGAAAAAACAATATATCTTCTTTTAGAAAATAAAAATTTTGTGTAGAAAAAAGACACATGTTATCATGAACTATTCATTGAAATTGCTTTTTTTTTGTTATATAATAAGAATGGGTGATGGTATGAAAGCTTTGATAACGGGCGCTTCATCGGGAATAGGAGCAGATATGGCAAGAGTCCTAAGCGATATGGGAGTCGATTTAATTTTAGTAGCACGAAGAAAGACTCGTCTTGCAAAACTAAAATCTGAATTAAAAACAGATGTTGAAGTAATTCCGATGGATATCTCATCTACCTTTAATTGTATGGACTTATACAACCAAGTGAAAGATAAAAATATTGATATATTAATTAATAATGCAGGCTTTGGCATTTTTGGTGAATTTAGTGAAACTTCATTAGATAAAGAGTTAGACTTGATTGATACAAATATTAAGGGGGTTCATATTTTAACAAAATTATTTCTAAATGATTTTACAAAATTAAATCGGGGTTATATTTTAAATGTAGCATCCAGTGCGGCGTTTCAGGCTGGTCCATTAATGTCATCTTACTATGCCTCTAAGGCATATGTACTTAGACTATCAGAGGCTATTTATGAAGAATTGAGGCAAATAAAGAGTAATGTTGGTATTTCTGTTTTGTGTCCAGGTCCAGTAGATACTGAGTTTAATAAAGTGGCAAAGGTTAATTTTGCTATAAAGCCTTTAGAAAGTAGAAAAGTTGCTGAATATGCAATAAAAAAAATGTTTAAAAAGGAGCTTGTTATTATTCCGGGTATTGGAATGAAATTTGCTTATTATGGTACGAAATTCGCACCTAAAAAGCTGTTACTTAGAATAGATTATCGTATACAAACAAAGAAGGAAGGATAGTATGAAGAAATTAAATGAAAATGGTTTGACTCTAGTGGAACTTATGGCAGTCATTGCTGTATTAGCAGTTCTTGCGGTACTTGTAACACCAAACATTATAGGTGCTATTAAAAAGGCACGTGGTGGAACAGAAGATGCACAAATAGATACAATTTTATCTGCGGCTAAAAATTGGACAGCCGATGAGCTAGATAAGAAACATTGCTTATTATGTATACCTGATGAATCACAAATTCGGGATGAAGCATATTGCAATAACTATGGTGGAGAAGGATGTTTAGATTTATCTGTTTGTTTAACAACAGGAAATATAGCATGTAGAGATAATCGTTATAGCGAAAAGACAAGAAATGTTACTATAGGGGAATTACAAAATGGATATTTGGATGAGGATTTAAAGAATCCAAAGACAGATAAGAATTATAGTGTAGATAGTTATGTTCGTATTACTTTAAATTCTTCTACACAACAATATGAATATGAATTTATAGATATTGAAACTGAATAAAATTTATGTTATAATATTCGTGCATGTAGATGCACTTATAGGGGTATAGTTCAATGGTAGAATAACGGTCTCCAAAACCGCTGATGTGGGTTCAACTCCTGCTACCCCTGCCATGTGAACATAACACGAACTTTTACTACTTTGTAGGTGGGTTTGCTGTTAATATAAAGCTTGAGAAATCAAGTAAAAACGACTAGTTGAAAAATTAGTCGTTTTTTAAATTATATTTTATTTTGTATTAATAATTATAAAAATTACTATGTTATATTAATTCTAGGTGTTAATAATTAATATTACAGAAACTAAAAAAATATTGTACAAATATAATATAAAATATTAACACATGGTATAGTGGCATAGGACAATTCCATATTTAAGAATAGTTAAGTTAATATTAGAATGTATAAACTATTTTTCATTTAGTCCATCTATGTAGCCCTCTACTTTTGATTTATAGTTGGGCGATAATTTGTTAATTTTATTCAAAAGGATAAAATCACTATCACTAATATTGTTTGGTTTAATATCATTGATAGGAATATCAAACTTAGTCCTACAAAGCAAATAATCAATAGAAGTATTATAATAATCTGCTAACTTGATAAGCATATCTGAACTAGGAAATACACGACCTGTTTCATAAGAAGAAACAGTTTCTTGAGTTATATTCAAGTCCATAGCAACTTTAGTCTGTAATAAGTCTTTTGAGTTTCTTATTTGTTTGAGATTATTTTTCATGTTATTTCCTCCCATATATAATTTTACTTATATTTAATATGAGTTATAGCGAGATTACGCATATTTATATGCTCGATATTGTATATTTAGCGTTTCTATGCTATAATATTGGAGTATAGGAGGAGTAAATTTATGAAAGAAGAAATTTTAAAAAAAGGCGCAGCGAATTGGTTTCATGGAATTGGAAGTAAGGGTGGACATTTAATTTTAACAAATGAAACACTTTATTTTGAAGGACATAGAGTTAATGCTGGAAAAAAAGAATTTGAAGTTGAATTAGAAAATATCAAGTCTGTAGAAGCAGGTGGCTTTTTATCTAATAATTTAACAATTATAACTAATACTGAAAAAGAAGTTTTTGCAGTTACAGGGAAAAAGAACTGGGTTACTGCAATCAATGATGCAATTAAAAACTTGGAGGGATAAATATGAGAAAGTTAAATGCTACCTTATTAAATGAAGGTAACAAAGAGGAAGCCATACTAAAAATCAAGGATGATAGTTTTGCAATAAATACAATCGACCAACTTATTAAAATTCCCTACTCTAATGTCAAAGGTTATAATTATGATGAGTCAAACGGAGTATTATCTATTGTTAGATTTGGTGGTAGTCTCATAGAACTTAATATTGTAAAGGATAAACAACTTTTAGAGTTATTGAATAGTATTACTAGTCAAAACAAAAGCGATTCTAACGAAAGCATACCTACCTATGAAAGTAATAGTCCAAAAGAAAATGAAAGAAAATTAGAGAGGAATGCAACAATTAGAGATACAGATAGTAAAATAACAGAAGTAAAACAAAATAATGAAAATAAGAAAGAATCTACTAATAATGATGGTATCATAGGTGTAATTGCAGTAATAGTTATTATTGTTGTAGTATTTTGGGGAATTAGCAAAACAGGAGTTTTTAATAGTTTTAATAGGTCGCCAGTTGGCACTTGGCATAATGAAGGTGGTACTGTTATAAAAATTAATAAAGATGGTTCATGTGAAGTCGCATTTTCGGAAAAAGATGATTATATTAAAAAATTAAAGAAAAAATATGACTGGGGCGAGGTTAAAGTATTAAAATGTGAATGGAAAAAAGATTTTAATGATGAAAATAAAGCTTCTGTATCAGTATTAATGAAATATGGAGAAATGGAATTTAGCGATACTTTAATAAACACTTGGGTACATTCAAATGATTGGGGAGGCTTTAAAAGAAAATAATTTTATGAAACAATTTGAATATTTAACAAGGTATATTGAGGTTGGAATATTTAACAATGATATTACTAATGAAAAATATCAGGAAACAATTTTAAATAATCTAAATGAATTAGGCAATTATGGATGGGAGTTAGTAAACTGTACACCCATAACTTCCCATTTAGGAGCATACACGTTGATTATGTTTTTTAAAAGAGAAAAGTAAATTTATATAAAAAGTCTTACTGTCTTACTTGGATAATAGGGCTTTTTATTTTGTGTTAAAACTTATAAACATGATTATGGTATTTTATTATTAGATGCTAGTAATGTCCAACTACTAGTATGCTAGAAAGAAGGTAAAAAATGATGAACAATGTTGTGCTTATTGGCAGAATAAACAACGATATTGAAAAAATGGAAAACGAGGAAAGGACTACATATAGTTTAATGTTAAAAGTTATGCGTAATTTTAAAAATGCAAATGGAGAATATGATACTGATTATATTCCTATTGAATTAACAAGTTATGTTGGAAGTAATACTTTTGAATATTGTAAAAAGAATGACCTAATAGGAATTAAAGGAAGAATCGAAAGTATAGAAGATAGTGCAATTCGTGTAATCGCAGATAGAGTAACATTTTTATCAAGTAGTCAAAAACTAGCAACTCAAAGTTAGAAAGGAATAATATCTTATGCAAATTAAAATTCACAGAGGTATTAACCAAATTGGGGGTTGTGTAACTGAAATTAAAACTAAAAGTACTAGAATACTTATTGATATAGGCTCTAATCTTCCAAATAGTACAAGTAAAGTAAAAGTGAATGTCGCTAAGATTAGTAAAAAATGTGATGCTGTGTTTATAACCCATTATCATTTAGACCATATCGGCGAATATATGCAAGTTAAGAAAGAAGTCCCTATTTATATTGGAGAACAAGCAAAAGAGATATTTACTATTTATCAAAAGAAAATGCAAGAACCTAAAGTTGCAGAAGTAACACAGGAGCATATTGATAGATTAGAAACTTTTAAAACATTTGAACAAGATGTACCTTTAAAAATTGGAGATATGACTTTAACACCGATTCGAGTAAACCATTCGGCTTTTGATAGTTATATGTTTCTTATAGAAGCAGAAGGCAAAAAAGTTTTGCATACTGGAGATTTTAGAACACACGGTCCTAGTGAGAATGCAATACCTAAAGCACTTAAAGAAATAGGAAAAGTAGATGTTCTTATTTGTGAACATACTACCCTTTCAAGACTTGATGAGGTTTTTATGTCTGAATTAATGCTACAGAAAGAAGCAGTTGACCTAATAAAGAATAATAAGTATGTATTTATAATGTGTGCCTCTACGAATATTGATAGAATTGCCTCTTTTTACCACGCAAACGAAGAAGCAGGAAAGAAATTATTTATATGTGATGTCTACCAAAAGGAGATACTTGATTATGTAACAAAGACTAGCAAAAAATATAAAGATTATTACAACTTTTCAAATGTTAAAAGTTTTGATAAAAAGTTTTATCAAGAAATGTTGGATAATGGTTTTTGTATGCTAGTACGAAGTAATTACTTTTCAAAGAGGTTTATTAACAGTCCTAACTTCAAGGATAATATATTTATCTATTCTCAATGGCTAGGATATTTGCAAGGATCTACTGCTGATGAAAGTATTGTTAAGTTTGTTCCAAAAGATTACCACTACTTACACACCAGTGGACACGCAACTAAAGAAGGTATTACAAAATTCTGTAATATTGTTAAGCCTAATGTAATTATACCTATACACGGAGAGAACTCACACGATTTTGAAAAGTTAAATCTACCTTATAGGACTAAACATTTAAGAAATAAAAAGTCTTATAATATATAGAAAGGAATTAAGAATATGGCTGATAAGAAAACTAGGAAAAAAACTAAAAAGAAAACCAAGAAAGAATCTAAAATCAAAACTCCCTCAGATGTTAACTTATTTGATAATCGTATTATTCGCTTGAATAAAACCATTGATGCAGAAGTTGCAGAGGAAATAGTCGAACAATTATTGAAACTTGATACTATAAAAAGCAAAAAAGATATAATATTCTATATCAATTCCCCAGGTGGTACTGTTGCTTCAGGAATGGCTATTTATGATGCTATGCAAATGGTTAAAAGTGATGTTAGGACAATTTGTATAGGTCGTTGTGCTTCAATGGCTGCTGTGCTTCTTAGTGGTGGAACAAAAGGCAAACGATACATAACTCCTAATAGCGAGGTTATGATTCACGAAGTTTCATCTTTTAATATGGGAAAAATTGGCGAGTTGAAAATCAACTATGAACATACCAATACATTAAATGAGCGCATTATCAAACTATTAGCAGAAAATACAGGCAAGACTGTAAAACAAGTTAGACACGACATTCAGTTAAAGGATAGATGGTTCAATGCAGAAGAAGCACTAAAATATGGTTTAGGCGACAAGATACTAACAAAGAATCTAATATAATATCTGGCATAGTGGCATAGGACCATTCCAATATATTTTAGTAAACAGGACACTATGTACTTCGTATAGAATTATAAGGTTAAGAACTATACCGAGTTATTAAGTTCGTATATATTATTATGGTAAGTTCAAGAATACCTAATTCTACATTAAAAAAAGGACCCAAGTAGAGATAATGTCCAGTTATTACTTTATTGTAATACTTAAAAAACTTGCTCACGCTAGACACGGAACAATTTAGGAGTAATTCTCTTATCAGCCCAAATCTGAATAAGAATAAAGTCTACCTTAACCGTCATACTGAACACTTGTGGCGACACAATGGAACTCAGACCGTTAATTTATCTAGTCGTAGTTATTCAATAATGTAGATATTAAAATTTAAAAGAAAAATTTATAGTATATGGGACTAAAATTTCTCTTGACTACGCAATAAGTAATTTAAACTATATAAATAATAATTAAAAAACAAATGATACTAAAAGATATGATAATACTAATAATGAAAGAGAATGAAAAATAAGATTAAAAAGTAATTGTAAAA
>CATOJL010000008.1 GCA_951800155.1 uncultured Bacilli bacterium
ATCAGTATTTATGTATTATATAGAAACAAATTGTCTAAATTCATAAAATATCCCTTAAAATATCCCATTTTATAAGTTGGATATTTTTTTTTAAAACTTGTAATAAAAGAATAAGAAAAACTAACTAAGTAATACGTATTTGGATATTTTTTTAAGAGAGGAATGAGTTTTCTCCATTCTTTTCTATTCTCGTTATATACTTTTAAATCTAAAATAATGATTTTATCTGTTTTCACTCGTTTTAAAATATCTTCCAATAAATCTATTTTTTGACACTTCCTTAAATGCTTATATTTTATTTTACGAATCAACTGAACACTTTTATTTTCACAAAGAATCAGTCCATTATGATGCACTACAAATTTCTTATCTTGTGTCATATGCACATCTATCTCCACTCCATCTACATAATCATATGTCAATACATCTAAGATTGCATCTTTTGTATTTTCCTTATATCTTCCCCCATTTCCTCTATGTGAAATAATATAGCTCATTCAAATCACCTATTAAAATATATGAAAAAAAGATATTCTAAGATATCTTTTTTGAAGTTTTTACATATACAACTGAATGATCTATAACTTTAGTTTTATTCTCTTCTATAGAAACAAATTGATTCTCAATCAACATTATGCCCATTTTTTCCAGATATTCTGTGTTTTCTAGTCCTTTATGAAACAATGTTTCTTGCTCTAAATATTCCTGTCTAGATCCATTTTTTGCATATTTTCCTAAATAATAAAACCATTCTGGTACTTGACTCATCTGTATTTGAAAGAATCGTTTGATGGATAATTTGGATAGAATTTCTTTTAAATAAGTATTTTCTCTTTCCTCTTTTTCATCATAAAACTCACTAAGAGCAAGATACTCTCCTTCAATAAGATTACGTAATACTTTCCTCTTTTTTAAAGAAACGTTATCTATACTATTCCCATTTTGTATACTTTTCAAATAAATAGAAAGTTCTTCTCTTACCCCTTCCTCTAGCTTAAATTCCTGATACACACCACCAACAACACAACTCATAAAAACATTTTCTGGTCCTTTTCCCATGCTTCCTCCCTTTTTTCACAAGATGCTTACCATATTAACACAATTTAGAAGAGAAGTCAAATAAGCACTAACGTTTCTTATTCCACCACAAAAATAAATAGTTCCTTTGCTTCCTCCTTTGCTTCCCTACTTATTTTCATACTACAAGAAAAAAGAAGAAATCTCTTCTATTCTCTTCACACATCATATGCCTTATCAATCTGTTTTAATTCATTAAAAGTATCAATCTCAACAATATCTTCTTTTTGGCATTCTCGTACATAAACCTTATAATTTTGTTTTTTCTCACATAAAGGTACTTGTTCCCAATAATATTCTTTCCCACCCGGGCTATGAAATACTTCTTCAATATCTTTACATAATTTTTGTCCATCTTCTTTTGTATAATAAGAAATTCCCACCAATTGGTGACAATTTTTCCCACCTATCTTCTCTTTAACGATAATGTTATTTTTTGTTTCAATACACCAATCATCACTCACTTCAACAGGAATACCAAGAAAATTACTATTATATTCATATTTACGAATCAAGTTTGGATTCGATAAAAGTAAATCTGATTCTAATACATAAGCATTCTCTAATTTATCTTTTACACAATAAGCAGAGGAAATGTTATTTGCTTCATTGTATAAACTATTTTTTACAATTTGAATCATTGGGTACTTCTTTTTTAATAACTCAAATTGATCACTTAAATAACCAGTTACAATAATAATTTCTGGTATCTGGGCTGCCACAACTGCATCAAGCAATGTTTCAATAATTCTCTTCCCATTCACCTTAACAAGTGGCTTTGGCGTATTTAAGGTGATGGGAACTAACCTAGAACCAAACCCTGCAGCTAGGAAAACGGCTCTTTTCACTCGATATTTCTCCAACCAAGTTAACCCTTCTTTTGTAATAAGGTTCTCTTTATCAATAAAACCTTCTTTCATTAATTCATTAATACATGTATTCACTGTACCTAAAGATAAGTGCGTTTCATTTACTAACTCTCTTTGTGACAATTTCTTCTTTAGTCTTTCAATTACCACTAATAATTCAAATTTATTTTTCATATTTTATCCTTCTTTCTTTTCGATTTAAAATAGAAATGCTCCCCTTTATTAATAAATTGACAAGCAATATCACGAATGAAACAACTGCTGCTTCTGCTAGCATTAAATTTCCCTCATATGTAGGAATTAAAAGAGATAACGGCATCGTTCTTGTATTATATAAAAAAGCAACAGCCGATATGGTAATCATAGAATTTACGAAAAAGTATGCAAACATCTCTCGAATTGTTCCTTTTGTATTAGGAATAATTACGTCTTTTAATATATAAAATGTACGAATATTACATACCTTTCCCACTGTTTCATAGTTTGGATCTAACTTTTTTAAAGCATTGTATGCCATCAAATAAGGAGAAGCCATAAAATGGACAATATTTACAAGGACTAAAATTAGAAACGTATGGTAAAAAATCGTATGATTAAAACTAATTGTATAGGATAAGCCTAAAACCATTCCGGGTATAGCCAAAGAAGAAATAGCGAGTATATGCATGCTTTTATGTTTTTTATCTCTAGCTGTAAAATAAGCAATTAGATAAGATAGTATTGTTCCAAAAATAGCAACCAAGAAAGATATCCATAAAGAATTACATAAATAGGAAATTAAATTGTTATCAAGTACATAAGAAAAATGATCAAAAGAGAGTGTTGGATGCAGAATGATGTTGTCAATAAAGGCATAATAAATAAAAGAACCTAGAATTAAAAAAGTAAAAAGTAAAATTCCATAGGTAAAAATCGCTAAAATTCGATCACGCCACTTATTCTTAGAGGGGGAATAACTCTTTTCGCTTGTAGTCGTATAATCTTTGCAGAATATATCAAATAAGAAAGAGAAAAAAGCTGGAATTAATAAAAATAAACTAATGATTGTTCCACTTGAGAAATGAAGTAATCCCATGACTTCCTTATATAAATAAACAGGTAATGTGATAAATTTTCCACCCACCGCTAAAGGAACCCCATAATCGGTAAATATTAACGTGAATACGGCAAAGATTGCTGATAAAAGTGCTTTCTTTAAAGAACAAAAAGTAACTTTTCTAAATGTTTGCCATTTAGTAAATCCTAAAATTTTACAAACCTCATACATCGTAGAATCTATATAGCCAAATCCATCACTCAAAATTAAGAAAGCAACAGGAAAAGTGTAGAGAACAGAACCAATGACAATCCCCCAAAATCCTACTATATTAAAACCAAAATACTTCGAGAAAAGCCCGTTAGACCCCATAAAAGTAAGCAAGCCTAAACCATGAGATATAGAAGGAATGAGCATGGGAAGTGTAATCAAGATTTTTAAAATTTCTTTATGTTTTCTATTTGTATGGTGAATGGTATAAGCAAGTAAATAAGCGATACTTATAGAAAAAAAGGTTGCTAGTAAAGTTACAAGGAATGAATTTCCCAAAGCTTGTCTAAAGGATGCTGAAGAAATAAGTATGGAAAAGTCGCTCCATTTGATTTTACAAACCATGACAAGAAGAGGGTAAAAAATCGTACAAAAAAGAAAAAGAAAGAGAAAGAATCTTACCAATGTTCTTTTTTTTATCATAAGTCAATCCCTGCACATTTTTCAATAGAACTTACTTTCTCTTTTAAATGCTTAGTAACAAAACTCTCTACATAAGTACTCGCTGGCTTATTAAATACAACATGTGGTGTATCAATTTGTTCAATTTTACCATTATGCATTACCATCACTCGATCAGATAAAGAAAAAGCTTCCTCCTGATCATGTGTAATATAAATCATCGTGGTATGTAACTTTTTTTGAATTTGTTTTAATTCTTTTCGTAGTACCAATCGGTTATCTGCATCTAAAGCTGACATCGGTTCATCAAATAAAATCACTTCTGGCTTTAATACCAAGGCCCGAGCAATGGCAACTCTCTGCTGTTGTCCACCTGATAATTCATGAGGATACTTATGACTATGTTCAGCCATACCAACTATTTTTAGCATGTCCATACTCTGCCTCTTTGCTTCCTCTTTCTTTTTTATTTTTATATATAAAGCATACATTACATTTTGTAAAACGGTCATGTTTGGAAAAAGAGCATAATTTTGAAAAACCATTCCCATTTTTCTTTTTTTTGTATCCTCCTTTGTAATATCCACCCCATCTTTCAAAATTTGGCCAGAATCACAAGTTTCTATTCCAATCAAAATGCGAAGTAAAGTCGTTTTCCCACAACCAGATGATCCCAAAATAGATAAAAATTCCCCATCTTTTACTGTAAAACTAATCTGATCTAAAACAACTTTTTCCTTATATCTCTTCGTAAGATTTTCAATTCGCATATTAGCCATTGATCTCACTCCAAATTTTCATGAAACGATCCTTCGTTTTACTATCCTCAATTCCTGTCATATCCGCATATTTTAAATTTGATGGATAATTCTTGACTTTATTTGTTTGTTCTTTAAATAAAGGAGATGGTAAATAATTTTCCTTATCAAATTTATTAAAATCATTTAATAACCATGTAAACACTTCTTTGACATGCTCTTTTGTTTCTTTTCCAGAAATAATTCCAATAGAAGTACCATTATATGGAACTCCTGTTTCTAAAGAAATAATCTCGAAATCATATCCTTCATTTATAGCAGATACCCCTTGTGAAATCATTCCTAAAGCCATAGAAATTTCCCCTTGCTTTAATAAATTAGTTGGCCCTGACCCTGAAGCAGTAAACTCACGTAAATTTTCTTTTAATTTTTTAAAATATGCAACAGCACCGTCTTCTCCCATACAATTGACTGCATTTAAAAAGAAGGCATATCCTGTTCCAGATGTTTTTGGATCTGGCATAGCAATTTGATTTTTATATTTTTCGTCCAATAGATCTTCATACGTTTTTGGTATATCCCATCCTTTAGCATCAAAATATTTTTTATCAATAAATAAACTTAAAGCATACGTTGTCCATGGATAATAAGTATTCGAAACAATGACATCCTCTAAAAATTGACTCGTATCAAATGCACTTAAATCTGCAAAATTCTCTTTTAAACTTTCCATATGGGCATTTTCTAAATCCACAATGATATCTGCTTCTATCCTCTTTCCTTCACTTTTTATCTTTGCGGCACTATTTCCTGTTGACATATATTGAATCTTTATGTTCAAATCTGGAAATTTTTTTCGGATTTCCTCTTTTAATGCTTGGTTACGATCTTCTTCCATAGATGTATAAATTACAATACTATTCTTTTGATTTGAACAACTAGTTCCAACAAAAACACTTAAAAATAATACAACGACTAAATAAAAATAGTTCGTTATTTTTCCTTCACCTACTCTACTTCTTTTCATACAAACTCCTATCTAAATGAAATAACTGTTCATTTAAATTAGTATATCACTTATTATTGAACATTTCAATTTATAAAATACAATTTCCGAATTTTTATGACACTAAAAAAAGAAGTAGGAATACTTCCATGTTCTAAATTCTATTTTTTGATTTTCTCTTTTACCTTTTCATTTTTTTCAGTATAGTGACAAACCTCTCTATAAGAAATTTCTCGACCTTCATTATCAAAAATTTTCTTTCTTGGATACACTTGAACATAAAATTCTACAATAGTTCTTAAATAATCGTAATTATCTTTATAAAGAAGATCTGTTGCTAAATCAAAAAGGGAAACACTTTCAAAATAAGCTATCATATGTTGCATTTCCTCTTTCGTATACATACTAACTTCATAATGAAAATCACTCAAGTATTTGAGATATTCATAATGGAAGCTAGCCATTTCTATAACATTATTGCTATAATTTTCATAATCATAGGCCGACAATCCCTTTAGAAAACCACAGAGTTCTGTTAAAATATGTTCCCCATCTAGATTTGGAAAGACATCCATAGTGATACATTTTTCTCGTTCTGCCTCAAAATGATTCACATAATCTATAGGTTCAATTTCTTGCTTATATTGCTCTACCTCTTCTATAAATACAGGGAAAATATGAAGAATACTATCTATATCTTCCTGCTCTAATTTATGATATAAATTTACTTTTCCTAAATATGCTAATTCATGTACTTGGAGTGAAGATCTCATCATTTCTTCTAAGAAAGAAGGATCGGAAGAAACAATAGCCACCAAATCATCATATGATTCTATTGCATAGAGAAGATCTAAAACAGGATAATCTTCTTTTCGCAATTGCAATTCCTTTTTCTTTTGATTTAAAATTAGGTACAAATCTCCATAATAAGTTGCCAGTTCTAAATAAATAAAAGTAGAAAAATAAGAAATCTGTTCATATGTCAATTGCTGATAGTAGGTTACTAAACTATCCATATTCTCATAAAGGGCATATGCCAAATTAAAAATAGTACTTTCTTGTCCTTCTAAACTAGCTTCCACTTTATATGCCAATCGTTCTCTAACAGTAGTAGAAATCGTTTTCATTTTAAATCACCCTCTCTTTCCTTTCTAAGTTTTGAATATATTCTCTAATTATTTGTTTATAATTGATCATGCTAAATTCCCCCTAGTGCTTATTGTAACAAAAAGTTATCTTAAAATCCATATTTTTATTCTAGTATCAAAAAAAAGCACTATTTCATTGCTTCTTTTCTGGATAGATTCAATCTTCCTTTTTTATCAAAACCTAATGATTTAACTAAAATTTCATCACCAATTTTTACCACATCACTTGGTTTTTCTACGCGTTCTTTATCTAAATGGGAAACATGTACGAGTCCTTCACAACCCGGCCATAACTCTACAAAACATCCAAAATCTTCTACTTTGACAACTTTTCCTTTATAGATGACACCCTCTTCGACTTCTTTTACAATATCTTCAATCATTTTCTTTGTTTTTTCAATAATCTCTTTATCTGTGTGATAAATAATAACACGTCCATCGTCTTCCAAATCTACTTTTACAGAATTGACATCTTGTACGGTCTGCGTTCCGGAAGCTTCGAGTATGATTTTTGTAATCATTTCTCCCCCTTTCCCAATGACATCCTTAATTTTCTCTGGATCAATCATGAATGTCACCGTTTTTGGAGCATATTTTGAAACTTCTTCTCTAGGTGTTTTTATAGCTTCTTCCATTACATCTAAAATCTGCATCCGAGCCTTTTTTGCTTGTTCTAAAGCTTCTTTTAAAATCTCTTTTGTAATTCCCTTTATTTTAATATCCATCTGTAGGGAACAAATCCCTTTTCTTGTTCCACCTACTTTAAAATCCATATCACCAAGGTGATCTTCCATCCCTTGAATGTCTGTTAAAATGGCATATTCTTTTTCATCTTTTGAAGTAATTAACCCCATAGCAATACCGGCAACAGGTGCCTTAATGGGAACCCCTGCAGCCATTAAACTCATACAACCAGCACAGATAGTCGCTTGACTAGAAGAACCATTAGACTCTAAGATTTCAGATACAACACGTACTGTATAAGGAAATTCTTCCTCACTCGGCATGACTTGTTTTAAACATCTTTCACCAAGAGCCCCATGTCCAATCTCTCTTCTTCCTGGAGAGCCATATCTTCCTGTTTCTCCTACAGAAAATTGAGGAAAATTGTAGTGCAACATAAAGTGTTTCTCTGCTTCTAGGCTAATACCATCCAATACTTGGTATTCGTTTAAGGCCCCTAAAGTCGTAACAGCTAAAGCTTGTGTTTCCCCACGGGTAAATAAAGCACTTCCATGTGTTCTTGGTAGCAAATCTACTTCTGCTTTTAATGGACGAATTTCATCCATTCCTCTACCATCAGCTCTCGTTTTTTCATTTACCGTAATTGCTCTAAAAATATCATATTCTATTGCTTCTAATATAAGTTTTACTTTAGTAAGTAAAACGGTTCGCTCTTCTTTTTCTAGTGAAACATTTTCTGTTTCAAAACAAGAAACAACCTCTTCTTTCACTGCATCAATGGCACTATATTTTTCCTGTTTTCCCTTGATACGCATCGCAGCGTCTAATTTCTCAGCCGCCATAGCATACACTCTATCCCTTAATTCTTCTTCCATTTCTAGATGCTCATATTCCATTTTCTCAAGACCAACCTCAGCCATAATCTCTTCTTGAAATGCACATAGTTCTTTTACAGCTTCATGCCCAAATAACAATGCCTCTAACATATCTTCCTCAGTCACTTCTCTAGAACCAGCCTCAACCATATTAATTGCTTCTTTTGTTCCAGCGACAGTCAAATCTATATCAGAAATTTCCAATTCATCTGGTGTTGGATTAATAATCAGTTCCCCACCAATTCTTCCTACTTTTACGCCTGCGATTGGGCCATCAAAAGGAACTTTGGAAATACAAGTACATAAAGAAGAACCAAACATGGCAGCTAACTCTGGAGAATTATCATTGTCAACAGATAAAATGGTATTGACTACTTGCACTTCATTTCTAAAATCTTCTGGGAACATTGGTCGCATAGGTCTATCAATCATGCGAGCGGCTAATGTAGCGGCATCTGTAGGTCGACCCTCTCTTTTAATGAATCCCCCGGGAATCTTTCCAACAGAATATAGTTTTTCTTGGTATAAAACCATAAGTGGAAAAAAATCAGATAAAATGTTTGCCGTTTTACTTACCACAACTGTTGATAAAACTACTGTATCCCCATAACGAACAAGAACTGCACCGTGTGCTTGCTTCGCGAGTTCTCCCGTTTCAATAATCAATTTTCTACCTCTAAAATCACGTTCAAATACTTTTTTCATATATCAATTTTTCCTTCCTATCTCTTTATAAAACAAAGGCACTCAAAAAAAGAGTGCCTACTAATTTGAAATTACTTTCTTAAACCTAAACTCTTAATTAACTCTCTATAACGAGTAACATCTGTTTTAAGTAAGTATTTAAGTAAACTACGTCTTTGTCCTACTTTTTTTAGAAGTCCTCTCTTAGAGTGATAATCATGTATATGTTCTTTAAAATGTTCTGTTAATTCATTAATTTCGGCTGTAAGAATTGCAATTTGAACTTCTGGTGAACCAGTATCGCCTTCCTTACGTGCATATTTCTTAATGATTTCTTCTTTTTTTGCTTTTGTTAAAGCCATTTTCTTTCCTCCTTTGTTCATTCGCTTATACCGAGAAAGGGTCGGAAACTCCAAATCCCAGAAATAAGTACACTTATACTATACACTATATTCCTCGAAGAAGCAAGCTTTTTTATTTGTAAAATTCTAGCATCTGAATTAGAAAAGTAAATTCCACCTCAAATTTTAAAAATATGGAATTTATCCATACAAGCCAAAAAGTAGAATTTACTTCTATTATAATATATACTAGTACACTTGTGAGGCTTATTTAAATTTTGAAAGGAGTTTTGTATCATAAAAAAAGCCTTTATCATTCGATGATATACTTTCTATTGAAGCTGGATTAAAACAACATTTATCTTTTAAACAAACTTCAAAAACTACCTCTATTTATAATATAGTTAGCATTACAAATAAATTACTTTATAAAATCTTTAATCTTTAATCTTTATTTTTGTCAATAGTATCAATAGTACTGACCTTCCCGTCATCAAATTTATAAAGAATATCAACCATTTTTTCTATATCATCCTTAATATGGGTTGCTATAATTACGATTTTATCTTTTTTTGCCTCATCAATAAAAATTTGTCGAAGCTCTTCCGTAGTCTTTTCTTCAATTCCATTAAATGGCTCATCTAAAATTATAATCTTTGGGTCATCCATCAATACTTGAGCAATACCAAGTTTTTGTTTCATTCCCAAAGAATACTGACTGAACTTCTTATCTTTATCTTCGCAAAGATTTACTTTTTTCAATGACTCTATTATTTTTTCATCATCTGTCAAGCTTAATTTAGCAAGTAATTTCAAATTTTCATACCCTGTTAAATCTGCAATAAAATATGGTTTTTCTATTAGTGCTCGAGTATATGGGGGAAATTTTCCCATTTTTATAATGTTAATACCATCATATAAAATCTCACCATCGCTCGGTTCATAAAAGGTACATAACAACTTTAAAAAAACACTTTTTCCACTGCCGTTTCTTCCAATCAAACCATAAATCTTTCCACTTTCAAATGTCATACTTATATTTGATAGAATGCTAACACCTTTAAAACTCTTTGAAACATTCTTTACTTCAATTTTCATTTCATTTCTCCTTTACTATTTCAAATATCAAATTTATTTTTTTAGGGATAAACCATGCATACAATATGAATGATAATATACATAGAAATCTGAGATAAATCAGTTCAATACTTATAATCGAAAATATTGTTTTAGATCTAACTACAATCATAATTAAAATTATCAATATGCTTAACAAGATTATCTTACTGTTAGTATTTATAAAATCGAAAATAAACAAAGATAATAGTTGAATTATATATATATATATAATATGATTAAGAAATGGAAATACTATAAGAGGAACAAAGTGGTGTCTAATAAAAAACAATGTTAGTATTAATACTATATAATTAAAAAATAGACTTATAAATGATATTATGAATATCGATACTATTTTATATAGAATCCACTTTCTTGTAGAAATCCTCAGAAATATATTACCAACATTATTTTGCATATCCTTAATAAATATAGAAAATGATATATAAATATATATACAACTACAGAAAATAAGCGAGAAAATTTCTAACCAATTTCCCTCTTTAAAATTGCAATTTAATCCAAAAGTCTTAACAAATAATTCCTCAGATGAATAATCTGTGGAAAAGAAGTACATAAATAATATTGTCATAAATATGAATATTGAAAAGCATATCAACTTCTTATTTTTTTTCATATAATAGATTGCGTCATTCATTATAATATAACTCATTTTTATTCAATAACTCCTTTTACTTTTCTTTTTATTATTTCAAAGCTAATACAGTAAAAAATAAGAAGAATGATTATATATATAAACGTTGAAAATAATTCTAAACTAAAACTAGAATAGTTCCCTCCCGATAAATAGTTAACGGGGAATAATGACATTTTCCATATATCATTTATAATTTCAACCTTATAACTACTTAAAAGTAAAGGTATTCCAATAAATAATAAATAAACTATCATTCCTATTCTTCCGTATGCCTTATATATAATGGGAAATAATGTAGTGATTATTTCAATAATGATTAAACACTTAACAAAATGAAAAATAATATAAACTATATTTATAACATTATACTGTTGCCAATTTGTAATAACAAATGTTGAACCGAATATTAAATTGCACATTGTGATTAATAAAATCATATTGATAAAGTAAAAAATAGAATTTACCAAAAAAACATTTTTTATTAATGAATTATAGTATTCCTTTTTTGAATGAAAGCGAATAATATAAAATGTATTTTTATTAAAAATATGCAAAGTATTTATAGTATTTATAAGTATCAATGCTAAAAAGAATAATATATAAAATGCATTGGTACTAATATAGTATAATGATTCTAAATAATTGAAACTTAGATTGTTAAAAAGAATATTTAATGTATACACAATATTGATTATCAAAGAGGTTATTAATAAATATTTAAATATATAACTATTAATAGTTGCTTTTATATTTTCTACTATCAAACTTTTATACTTCATTCGCAATTATGACGCTCTCTTTCTTTCTGTATTTAAAAAATACTACGACTGATGAAATTAAAACTAGAATGATACTATAAAATAACATAGACATCAAACTATTTATTCCATCGTATCCCCAAATATTTCCTGGCTTCATATAATTATATAAGTTGATACTATTTAATATTGGAATATTCGGAAAAATGAATCCACTCAATATTTCGGCTATAATTGAATAACCCAAATATAATATATATGAAAATACTATCGAAATCACATAATTCCTTGATTTTTTTAATACTATTAAGCCTAAGTTTAACCAAAAAATAGCATTTAGTATTAAAACAATAAGATAATTTGATAAAAATAATTCAATATTATGAAAATATTTGGCATCCATATAATTCATATTTAAATTCAAACTACTTGTATAGTCGAGAGATTTTGTATAAAGCAACGATAAAATGAAAATAATAATTATTATAACTGGAATAAATAATGAATATTTAACTACCTGTTTTACACTCTGAATTATGTAGTAATGATATCCTTTTATTAAAATTATGTTTCTAAAAATTCCTGATTTCATTTCTTTATACAATTTCCTTATCCCCATCGCAATAATCAATAATGGTATAAATGGTAGTAATAATGAAAATGAAGTATAATTTATCACATAGAACGATAGATTAAGTGCATCTAATTTAACTGGAGGTTGCTCTTTATCAAAATCTTCACAAAAGGAATAACGATTGTTACTTTCTATAATTTGTTGTTCGCACTTATTTTTTATGCTATAATAATTTTGTGTCATAAATGAATAAGACATATCATACTCATAAATTCCATAAATGATAAACCCTATTAGGAATATAAAAACAATTATCATTAATGAATTGTTTTTTAATTTTTTCATACGATCACCTCATATACAATAGTTGGAGTAAAATTAAATTTATAAGATTATATTATGCCTATGGATATTTATTGGTTGATTTTCCAATTACCGTACCAATAAAATCCTAAAGCAGACCATGTATTTTCTTTTAATTGAAGCTCATAATAATTTAAATCTAAATTTCCTAATTCCTTGTATCCTTCACCATTTGGAACTGAAACCCAAGAACTGTATTTCGCTGGGTGAAGTGTTTGGTGCACCCTTGCTGATGCTGCTCTTGTTTTTGAATTCACCTTATCTACTGTATTTGTTGTCTTAACATACTGTTTCCCACCTTCATGGTATTCTTCACCAGATACTGTTGCTGTTCCTTTCATACCAGGAACTTCAATACCTATAACTGTATATTCAACATAAGAAGCAGCGTCTACTCCTGCTCCTGCTAATAGGATGGAACAAACCAACCCTAAAACTAAATATTTTATATTTTTCATAAACACCTCCAAATATTAAAATTTTACTCCTCTATGGCAACATAATCATAACACATTACAAATATAAATTGCGACAAAATATGACAAAAATTAAAAAATTCGCCCTTATTAGGGCAAATTTTTAATTTTTGATTCTGTATTCTTCATAACTTATGATATCTACAATATCACATTCAAGTGCTGAACATATTTTACACAATACTTTAAAATCAGCTTTTTTTATATCATTATAATAATATCGATTAAAAACCTCATTTTTTAACCTAGTTTTTTCTAAGATACACTTTCTTGAAATATTTTTACTATCCATCAATTCTTTTATATGTAATTTTATAATTCCATATTTTTGCATACTATCGTAATCAAAAAGAGAAGTATAACCTAAATAGTTTAATACTTCTCCCTATTATATTAATACTAGAATTGATAGTTTCATAAATCAACAAGAATGTGTTTAGCCTGCGAATTAACACAAAACCATCTCCACTCTTCTATTGAGGATTTTATCATAAATTGAATATTTTGTAAATCTTTTTTCCTATAATTTTTTCAAAAAGGAACTAACTGGTTCCTTTTAAATGTTTTATTTTTAGAAGAAGGGCCCCAATAATGGCTAAAAAGAAAGCAAAGAAGGATGCAATACCAATAAAAATAACTTTTGCATATTTACCAAGAGAAGAGGTTTCTTTTTCCTCTATATATCTTTGTAAAGTTCCCTCTTTCTTATCATAAGAATACCAAGTATACTCCCCTGTTTCTGTATTCATCCCATAAAGCAAATAGAACTCTTTTCCCTCTTTTTTATATGCCTCTACTTCTCTTTCCCCTAGTTCTATGACTTCTTTTTGATAACCTGTAGGCATTTTTGATAAATTCGTATAATTTATAAAAAGAGAAACCTTTTGGAAAGTATATTCCTCATATAAAGTATAACTATTTTTTTCTTCATCATAGATATAATTTTGAATTTTTCCATCTGCGTTTTTGAGTCCAACGATCGTAAAACCTGTCTTTTCCCCATGATAAGCAGGTATTTCTTCCTCATTTATTTTCACAGTGGTTTCTGTATAAAGTTCTCCAAGCTTTTTTAAATCTTCCCTTTTGCGTACTACAGAGAGTTGTTCATTTCCAATATTAACATGAATTGGTTCCTTTTCTTTTACTTGTGCTTTTATTGTATAAGTTCTTTTTGCCCCATTTTCTGCAGTAACTACAATATTAAATTGATTCATTCCCTCTGATACAGTTTTTTCTCCTTCTCCAGAAATAGAAGATTTTGTATCACTTTTTTTAGCTCCAATTTGAATTTTAGTCACATCTGATTCCAATTCCACAGTATATTCGGTTGTATCTTTATTAAAGGCTGGATCTAAACTGACTCCTTCTACCCATAAATTATCTAATGTATTCACACTTGATTTTGGCGTTTCCTTTGGTCTTTCTACCACTTGTATAGTAGCACTATCTGAAACAGCGGATTGATTTCCATTCGCATCAATCGTTTTTCCAGTAAGTTTCAAAGTAATGGTCCCTACCCCTGTCGTCGTACAAGTGACACTATAGTTTTTAGAACCATTATTCCCATCTGCTGTATAATTAATATCATCAAAACTGCATCCTTTTACAGGTCCAGAAGAAGACATATGGACTTCCCACATGGATGCAGCATTCACTCGAATACTTGCTTTAAATGTACTTCCTACATATACTTTGGAAGAAGCAGTCACATTGGCTTTCGCTTCCACTTTCCCTATCCCGATAAAAAAGAATAAAACGGTTAAGCCATATAATATTTTTTTCATATATTCCTCCTATTGCGTAATCTCGCCCTTGCCAAGTAAATGTTGTCTAACATGGAATAAATCCATTAATTCTGGTTCATCACTTGAAAATCCATTATAAGTGACATGAGATGCTATTTTTGCTTCACGAGAAACTTTTCCATTTAAAAGCATCTCTGAACGAATTAAGAATAAATCATATAATTCAATCTTTCCATTACCATCTAAATCGCCTCTTAAAATATAGGTATATGTTTTACTATCTTCACCACTTTTGATTGTAATCTTATCATTGGTTGCCAGTAAATCGTTCCCACCTTTTGAAGCAACACGCACTTCTGCCGAACTATTCTTTGATTTTATAGCTTCTATAAATGTACTTACCTTTGTTCCAAGAGGAAGGCCTCCTAAATAAGTTCCATCACTGCGATATCCTAAAGAATTAATAATATTAGCTACGGATGGAGCGACATTCTCTCCTCGTTGAATTAAAATAGTATACGTTTTCTTACTTCCATTCTCTGCAGTAACTACAATTTCTACTTTGGTGGAATCCCCTGATAGAGAAATCACACCTGTTCCTGTTACAGTTTGCTTATTATACACTTTCTCAATCGCAATATTTACACTTTGTGTTTCTAACGAAACAAAATAGGTATAATTTGTCTTTCCCCCATCAAATCCAGAAATGGTCGTACCATCAATCGTTAAATTTTTTAAGTAATTGTTTGGATTTCCCGGGTTTGGTAAAGTTGTTTTCTCTGGCATTCCTTGATAAACAGGGATATGAAAAATAAATTTCGTATTTTTAAAATTTGGTGCTTTTTCATGTGCACTATAAGTCGTTGATGCTTCGCTTACAGGGGCCATAATATTCTGCATATATTGATGTCCTCCATATTTAGGCCCATAGGGATCCCATTTTTGTAAATAATTTGTCATTTGTCCACGGTAATCACCCTTAGAATCATTTACACCTACATATTCTTTATAAATAAATGAAGTTCCCTTCACAATGGCAATTTCTGGTGTTGTCCAACCTTCTTTTTTTGCCTTTGCTAATCCACTTTTAATCACTTCACTATCTGTACCTCCAGAAGCACCAATATTAAAATAATTATAATACCCTTTATAGCCATTATAATTTCCTGAAATCAAAGAACTTCCTCCCTTTGTTCCTTGCTCTTGTCGTAATCTAGAAGCTAAAAAGTAAGGACTAATATTGGTTTCTTTCGCCGCTTTTATAATAATATCTGCATAAGTTGTTTCCAATCGTTGTTTATTACCTGATGTATCATAATATTCAATGTAACCTTTCTTATTTTCCATAAATGTGTTCGCCAATATTTTTTCAACACCCTCTTTGGTTTGGTAATCATGATAGTAGAGGGACTCAAACATAAAAATAGATTTTTCTGTTAAAAAATTTCTTGGATCTAGGTAGTAGGCAACCGTTTCATCATTCGCAGCATGCCAACCATTTCCTCCTAAATTGGTAAACGTATTTGTATAATAATTATAAGCCCATGACTCGGTTTTTTTATAACCATCGTATTGATTCACCAAACTCCTATTTTTTCTATTGGATGTATTTATTTGTGTTAAAAGCATAGCGTCCCATTTGACTTGTACTTCTTTATTTTTATCCCAATCATAAAACGTATCTTGGGCTACAAAAATCGCATTTGGATAGATTTCATGAAGTTTTTTTATCTTATCTTGGTAAGATTTTGGAAAACGAGAAAGTTCCTCTTCATACGTTTTAATATTTGCCTCTGTATAGCCAGCCTGCACAGAAGGAAGACTTAAAAAAAAGGTAAAAATAAGAAAGAACAACGTTTTCATTTTCATGCTAGATCACCCTACCCTTAGCAAAATTATACCAAATATTTCGACAAAATAAAATGGTAATTTTTGTACTTTACACTCAGGTTCTAGTTCTTAGTTTAAGAATACAACTTTCGCCTAAACCTAGACAATATATATGTTAAAATCCACAAGCAACATAGGCATTTCATTCTAATGTATGCAATAGAAAAAACATCTAGAATCTTCTTTCTAGTAGAAAGCATGGATGTTCAAATAAACTCTTTTACATAATCCCCTTTTTCCACACTTTCATGACAAAAAAACTGTCAGCTCTCGCCAACAGTTTCGTATTCCATAAAGGAATTACATCATATCTTCTAGTTTGTTATTTGCTTTTCGCATTGCTTTATCTTTTACTTCTTCCATTTTTTTCATTACGGGCTTATTATACTTCTGATACGCAAGTACCGCACCAGCACCCATAGCCATTAACGCTACATTCTTCATTTTCATATAATCACCATCTTCCTAGAAAATATGTGCATAAATCGTATGCATCTTGCATACACTCATAGTTTAACCTATATCAATCGTTTTATACTTATTTTCTAATTTTTCTTTTAATGATGTTTTTCGCAATTTTTCTACTTCATTAGAAACTGCATATACAAATGCTTCTTTTTCTCCAACTAAGATTAGTTTTTGCTTTGCTCTTGTAATCCCTGTATAAATTAGTTTTCGATAAAGCATACGATAATAACTCATACAAACGGGCATTAATACAAGTTCAAACTCACTTCCTTGGCTTTTATGAATAGAGATAATAAATCCATGTTTAATATTCTCCATATCTTTGGGCAAATAGCGAACTTTATTTCCATCAAAATCAATATAAATTTCATATGATTTAGGATTTGTAGGACTAACAAGAATATGGTCAATAAAGCCTGTATCCCCATTAAAAACATTCTCATCTGGCATATTTACTAGTTGTAGAATTTTATCTTTTTCACGATAAAGAACATCCCCAACTTTGATTTCTTTTTTTCCTAAATCAGGTGGATTAAAAATTTCTTGTAGTTCTTTATTCAAATGATCGATTCCGTTCACACCTGCATACATAGGAGCCAGTAAAGTTGCCCTTTTTTCATCATATCCCTTTTCTTTTAATTGCAAACACAACTTTTTTATATTAGAACAAATACTTTCTTTTGAGCACTCTAAAAATAGATAATCATCTTTTTTTTCAGTAAAATGTTGATTTAGCTCATTATTTTTAATCTCTTCAGCTAAAATAGGGATATAGGACTCATCACTTTGTCTATAAAGTAAGTCTAAGGAAATGGTATCGATAAGATTACTTTCTATTAAATCTTTTAAAACATTTCCCGGTCCAACACTAGGTAGTTGATGAAAATCACCTACCAATATCAACTTGATATTACGAGTAAGTCCTCTTAACAAAGAAGCCATTAATTCGGTATCAAGCATACTAACCTCATCTACAATTACTAAGTGAACATAAGACTTATTTTCTTCATTTATCATGAAGGCATTCGCCTCTTTATCCCATTTTAAAAATCGATGAATCGTAGAAGCTGGCAAAAGTGTTGCCTCACTCATCCGTTTACTCGCTCTTCCTGTTGGAGCTAGGAGCGCTAAAGAAGGAAGTAATTCATCTCCTTTTTTATCATATAATCTAGAATACAAATTAACGATGGCTTTAATGATGGTTGTCTTTCCTGTCCCTGGGCCTCCTGTGATAATTGTCACATGATTTTTCAAGGCAAAAGTTATCGCTTTTTTTTGCTTTTCATTATAGGAAATCTTGAACTCTTTTTCTAAATTAGTCATTTCTTTCTCTATCTGTTTACAACTTTCTTCCCCTTGCTCAATTAAATCATAGAGTTTATCTACAATATATTCTTCATCCTCATACATTTTTTTTGTATAATACCGATCCTTTTCAAGAACAATTTTATCTTCTAAAATTAAAGCATCTATTAGGTTTAAAAAGTTCTCGATCTCCAGTTCTACCCCTATATATTTTTCAACACTTCGTTTAATCTCATCCAACAATAAATAGGTATCTCCATGAATAAAAAGCAATTCTTTCATCTGGTATAAAATGCAGGCTTTGACTCTTTTTTCATTTGTATCTTCAATATTCATCATTTCTCTTATCTTATCTAGTTTGAGAAAAGTAATATCATCCACTTCATCAATCACCTGATAGAGATTGTTTTGAATGACTTCAATTGTTCTTGCTTTATAATAATTATAAATACTCATGGCATCACGCATACCTAAACCTAAATCTGTTAAATAAACGATAATTTGATGTGACATAGAGTATTCCTCTAAGATACGTACAATTTGTTGCTTTTTCTTTTCTGTTAGTTTAGGAACCAAATTAAGACAATTGGGATTTTCTAAGATTTGATCTAAACAAGTTTTTCCAAGAGTATCTACAATTCGCTCAGCTAATTTTTCCCCAACCCCTGGAAACAAGTCACTTGATAAAAATAAAATAAGTCCATCTTTTGTATCAGGCATAACCAGTTCTGATTCTGTCACTTGGTATTGTATTCCATATTTAGAATGCTCTACAAGTTCTCCATAAAAAAGATAAGTTTCATTTTCTTTTAATTCAGGAAAATAACCAGTAAAGGTAAGTTCTTTATCTTTAAAATCTTCTGCATCAGAAATGTTTGTTTCTGAAACTTTCATGATACCTATAATATAACCTTTATCAGATGAAAATATACTTCGTATGTATTTTCCTTTTATATAGTCTTTCATATACATCACTATTTTAGTGTATCTTACTTTATTTAGATTGTCAACAAAAAGCGAACATTTTTTCATAATACAAATTGAAAGAAGTACAACCTTTATTGTACTTCATTTTCTAAATTACGAATGATATTTTAAATGATTATAAACAGTTTACTTACTCTTTTATTTATACTTTTTTTATAATATATATATATTCCTTTTTTTAATATTATTAATGGCTATTGATAAGTCATTGAACCTGATAACATAAATGAAGAGTCATATGTGGCTAATGCACTATCACTTATATACACACTCATCACGAAATTTGAACCATTTACACTACAACTTGTAGAAAATCCTTGACCTCCAGCTTGCGTAGTTTCCATATTCATTCCACTGTCGGACCATGTCCCCCACGCAGAATGCCAACCACTACCAGTTGCAGTTACTCCATAACTTTCAATATCTCCCCATACTTGTGAAGCTTGTAGTGAGTCCATATACCAATATTGTTGCGTTCCAGAACTTGATGCCGCCGAATATCCTCGATTCATTCTAAAACCATTATGAGTAGTTCTAGCATCTCCCTTAGTAGATTCTGTAAAACTTGTACCACCAGTGGGACCATCATTCTTTGTGCTAAGATTTGCAGTACATGAATGTATTTTTTTTACAGTAATTCCACTATCTAGTGGTATTGTAAACCAATACGTACAAGTCTTATTATCTGCACATAACCTTTTATAATCTCCATAACTTAATGTAGTATCTGTTCCTGTACTTGTTCTTGTATACGTTGCATCTTTATCAAACTTCCAAAATTTGTAATACCCCTGACTCTCGCATGTTGGACAAGTAGTTTCTCCTGTTCCTGCTACTCCAGCTATACTTTGTCCTTTTAAAATCTTGCTTGCTGTAATTCCTAAATATGATCTTAATGTATTTGCACTTATTCTAGCTTCGGGTGCCCACCAATTTCCATCCGAATGATAATATCCTTCTGGTAAAGCATTGATTGAATAATAAGCATCATTTCCACTTCCACATCCTGCATCTCCACATCCCCAACTTCCATATTGCGCTAATCCTC
>CATOJL010000009.1 GCA_951800155.1 uncultured Bacilli bacterium
TTCCTTATTCTTTTGTTTTCAATTTATATTTTGTTAGTTGTTTTTGTGTTATCTATTATAAAGAATATAGAAATATTTCTTTATTTGTTGCAGAAAATAAAGTTTTATTGAATGAAAAAATAGAGAAAGAATATAAATGGAATGCAATAAAAAAAGAAAGGGAAGCATTAGAAAATACAAGTAGAGAACTTGATCATACCCTTGATGAATTAAATAGAAATAAGAACGCTTTAAATAAAGAAATAGTAGACTTAAAAGAAACATACCAGACTTTGTATAATCAATTACAAAATACGATTTTATATCAGATAAAAAATTTTCCTACCTTTGATCAAAGAGAAAATTATCCAAATGGTTGTGAAGCGATTTCTCTTTATTTACTTTTAAAATACCATGAAATAAATGTAGAACCAGATGACATTGTTGCTAGACTAAGAAAAGGGGATTCGCCTTATACTTTAAATGGTGTGAAATATGGAGCAGATCCAGAAATTGAATTTGTTGAGGATCCGAAAAGTAAAAGTGGGTATGGTGTTTTTGAAGATCCCATAATACAGGTTGCCAATCAATTTAAAGATGGTATCCAAAAAGCTACAGGAAAAACGTTAGATGAAGTACTTGAGATTGTAAAAAGTGGAAAGCCAGTACAAGTATGGGCAACTTCCTATCAAAAGACCCCAATAAAATGTAATACTTGGATAAGTACAAGTGATTCTTCTAAAAAAAATATTACTTGGTATTGTAATTTTCATAGTTTAGTGATCATTGGCTCTACGCAAAGTAAAGTACTTGTTTCAGATCCACTAACAGGAACTATTGTATATTATGATAAGAAACCATTTGAATATGCTTATGAATTTTACGGAAGAAGAGCAATTTATTATGAATAAGAAAAAAAGATGGCACTACCTACTACAAGTTTTATTTCTTTCTCTAGTGAGATAAATAGACAGCATAGGGAAACTATAAAATTAGAAAATGAAAGTTTAAAAGAGCAGATTCAAGAGTTAGAATTGGAATTAAAAGAAGAAAAGGAAGAGAGTACAAGTGGATTATCAAAACCTATTTCTTATATAAAAGAAGAATTAAATGAAAAAGAAAAACAAATGAAAAAACTCGAAAATGAAATAAAAGATTTGGAAGAGATGAAATCAAAATGGAATAGACAGATAGCAGAGTTAGAAAAATAATTTTGAATTAATTCCTTGTCTTTCTATTCAAAAAACGAATTATTTTCTTTTTCATGGGATAAACTTCAAAAAAACGTGAAAAATAGGTGAAAATTGGTAAAAATTGTGTATTTATGGGGAAAAAAAGCTTTCTATTTAAAAAAAACTTTGCTATACTTGTATTGGAGGTTATAAGGTATGAAAAAACACAATTTATTAAAAGCAATCGGAATCTTATTTTTGTTTTATGTTGTACTAACTTGGATTATACCAGGGGGCACTTTCTCAAGTGGTACTTTTACAAAAGGGTCAACAGTACCACTTGGATTTGGAGATTTGTTTTTATATCCAATCGCAACATCTGTGCATCAAATGTTTGTTCTTAGTGCCTTAGTTGTTCTTGCAATTGGAGGACTATATGGAGTATTAAATAAAACAGGTATTCTTGCAAGCATGGTAGGAGGACTTTCTAAGAAGTTCAAAGGAAAAGAACTTTTATTTATCGCTTTCACAACTGTTTTTTATGCGTTAGCATCAACTGGACTTAATTTAAGTTTACCACTTTTCCTAATTATTCCATTTTCTGTTGCAGTTTTAAGAACATTAAATTTTAGTAAAATAAAAACTTTTTTAGCAACATTTGGAGCAATCATTGTAGGTGGTATGACATCTTTTGTTGGTTACAATATGGATGGCTATGATTATATAAATTATTTCCTAGGCGTTGAAATTAAATCAACAATTGTTTACTCTATCATTCTATTTGTTTTGACACTTGCTATTTTATTGGTTTTTGTTTTAATAGGAAACAAAAAAGACATGAAGATAGAAAAGACAAAGAAAGGTTCTAAAAAGGACAAAGAAGAAGAAACAAAGGAAGAGAATGTTATTCCATTATATGATAAGGATAGCAAAGTTAGCAAAAAGCCTACAGTAGGAGTGATTCTATTTGTCATTGCTATTTTGATTACTTTTGTATCTATGTTCAATTGGAGTGCGCTTGGTATTGATCTTTTTGATACGATCTATACAAAGATTACAACGGTTACTATTAATGACTTTGCCATTTTCCAAAAATTACTAGGTTCTATTTCTGCCTTTGGTTATTGGGGAAATTATGAATTAATTATGTTAGTTGTACTTACAGCAATAACGATTGCATGTGTTTATAAAGTAAGTGCGAAAGAGGCAATGGATGCATTTATTGCTGGTGCAAAGAAAATGCTTCCAGTGGCTATTGTAGTAATATTCGCTAATTTATTGCTTTATACAATAAATAGTACAGAAACGCCATTCTTTCAAACGATTGTAAATACATTGATTGGTGGAGCATCTAAATTTAATTATTTTGCTGTTGCAGGAGTGAGTGCGATAGGTTCTATTTTCTATAGTTCTTATCCATACTTGTTATTCTCAGTTTATGATCCAATTACAAATACAATGGCTAGTGATGCCAATATCATTTCTATTACAATTCAGGCAATTTATGGTATTGTATCTTTAATTGTTCCAACGTCTGTTATGTTAGTATTAGGGTTACAATACTTAGACATTTCATACAAGGAATGGTTGAAATACATTTGGAAAGTTATTCTTGCTTTATTAGTAGTTGTTACGATTGCTATACTAATAATGTCTATTATATAATCTAGGAAGGTTTAGAAAAATCTAAACTTTTTTAGTGCTTTTCAGGTGTTGCATTTTTAAGTTAATTTTATTATAATTTTATAAGAGAAGAGGTTTGAAAATGGACAATTCCTATGAATTAACCCTTGCTTTTGCTATTGTTTCTAATTCATTAGATGCATATATGAAAAATAGGAATAAAAATAGTAAACCTATTTTAGTTTCTGTAACTCGTATGGGTTATTTATTTATACAATGGTTATATGAAAATAGGGAGCAATTTGAGAAAAGGAAAGTTTTAGAAGAGATAGATATTTACAGTAGTAAATATGTTGATCTTATCTTTGATGAAAAAGACATATTTGCATCAAGAGATCTTATTTTATGGGATGTAGTGTATGATAAGGTGGATGTTTTATTCCAATACTATGTTCTTTTTCGTAAATGGGAGATAGGGGATCAAATTACACCTATGTCTTATAGGTATCTTTTTAGTTCTTTAAATGAAGAAAGTTTTTATAGACAAACGCAATATAAAGATTTTAAAGAAATTTATAGTAGTATGTTTGGAAACTTAGATACGATTGATGAGAAGACACATGAACAGTATAGAAAAGACTTTTATGAAGAGGTAAATAAACATCCAAGGCATTGTATTTCTATCTCTGATGCGGGTTCCCTATGCATTCGTTTACAAAATAATATAGAAAAGTGGTTCTATCCCACTTTATTTGAATACCCCCTTTTAAAAAGTACAGAATCACAAAATAAATTTATTCAGATTTCTAAAGAAGTATGGGAGCAATTAACTAGAGAAGAAATTACATGGAAATTTGTTCAAAATAGAGATAATGATGAGAAGAATATAGCTTGCTCTGCCTCGTTTTTCTTTCCTCCATCTGCAATTCAAAATCATTTACCTATGGAGTTAATCAGCCTATGTGGAGTGAAAGTAAAGTATGAAGAGCATGTAGATACAGTAACTCTATTATTAACTCCTTTTCTATCATTAAAATCAATGACGTATCGGAATATCGTTCACTGTTTTCATGAGTTGTATAAAGATATAGATAATAAAGATGAAAAAATGTTTGCGGTGTTTCTTGATGAGGAAAAGGTCGAACAAGCATTGTTTAAAAAAGGATTACTAGAAGGATCCACCTTTTTTAAGGCCCTCTATCAACGATTAGAGTATTATTTTAGCTATTATGTGGGTGTGCAGTTTCAGGAGTATTTAAAAACTTATGGAGTATCCGTTCAGTATGATTGGACATGGATGAAACAGAATATGCCACAGAAAATTCTACAGGATAGTAAGGCATTACAAAATCTTAGTATAGAACAGATGGAAGAGAGAATGCATTCTATACATATAGAGCCATGTTATTTAGACGAGGTAGAAAAAACGGAAGAAAGAATAAAAGAAAAAGAAATGCTTTCTTATATGCGCTATTTATTTGCTACCTTTTTCTATGACAATAAAAGTGTTATGTTAGAACAATTAGAACAAAGATTACTGGCAAGTGATTGTTATCATCAAGAGAGATTCATGGAAAATGTATTACTTCTTTTGGAGGAAAATCGTTTAGATAGTTGTTTAAAAGATAATAGAGAGGAATATAGAATAGAAAAAGAACTTTTGGCTTGTCAAAATAGTCAATTATTAAGAGATATAGCTTCTTTTATGTTTCCCTATATTTATGCCTTTTATGAGGAGAGAACTTTAGAGGAATATGAACGTTTTATTTTTAGATTGCATTCTTATTTCTATAGAAAACGTTATTTTGACATTTACAGTGATATTTTGTTTAGATTGTATGCTTCTTATTTTGGGGAAGGAGATGTAAAGAAAAAAATAGAATATAACTTTTTTCAAGTACGAGATTATTTAGAAGGAGAGAATAGAGAACAACAAAAAGTATTTGAACTTGTGCAGGATTGGAAATTATGATAAATGAGGAGGATTTATGGAATTAAGTGATTTATACGTACAATATATACAATTAGAAGAAAAAGTAGAAAAATTATGGAGGTCACTTTGACCCGGAAAAAACAAAGAGAAGAATAGATGAATTAGAGAAAATTATGCAAGAACCTAATTTCTGGGATGATAAGAAAAAAAGGGAAGAAGTCATAAAAGAGTGTAATCTTTTAAAAACTTCTTATCAAGAAACGAAACAAGTTTATGATAAAATTAAGTCTAATTTAGAAACTATTTCCTTACTAAAAGAAGAAAAGGAAGAAGAGTTAAAAAGAATAGTCGAGGAGGAATTGGAAGGTATAAGCGTATCTTTGGATCATTTAGAGATAAAACTCCTTTTAAATGGACCATATGATGCAACAGATGCTATTTTAGAGTTACATGCAGGTGCTGGTGGAACAGAGGCATGTGACTGGGCGCTTATGTTAAAGAGAATGTATGTAAGATGGTGTGAGAAAAAAGGATTTCAATGGACAGAGCTTGATACACAAGAAGGAGAAGAAGCGGGCATTAAGAGTAGTTCTCTTTTGATAACAGGTGCTTATGCTTATGGATATTTAAAGTGTGAGAAAGGGGTTCACCGACTTGTTCGTATTTCCCCTTTTGATGCAGGAGCAAGAAGACATACTTCTTTTGCTTCCGTTACAGTGACGCCCAAATTAGATCAGGAAACTTTATCAGTAGAGATAAAGGATACAGACATTCGTATTGATGTGTATCGAAGTAGTGGAAAAGGGGGACAAGGTGTCAATACAACGGATTCGGCCGTTCGTATTACCCATTTGCCAACGAAAATTGTTGTGACTTGTCAAAATGAGAGAAGTCAAATCCAAAATAAAGAAACAGCAATGCAACTTTTAAAGAGTAAACTTTATTTATTAGAAGAAGAAAAAAGGAGTAAAGAAATGTCTGTAATTCAAGGAGAAAATGATGCTATTAATTTTGGTTCACAAATTAGAAGCTATGTCATGCATCCTTATTCTATGGTAAAGGATAACCGAACAGGAACCGAAACAAGTGATGTAAGGGGAGTTATGGATGGAGATTTAGATGCATTCATTCATGATAATTTAAGGAGGAAAGATCATGTTTAAAAAGAAAATGAAATTTGATGATACATTACTTCGAACTATTTTATCAAAAAAGCTTTTCTCACGTTATTTGCAATTTTTTATTGGTTGCTTACTTTTAGCAACAGCATTTAATCTCTTTTTCTTACCACATAATATTGTATATGGGGGCGTATCAGGAATTTCTATCATTACAAAAGAAGTGTTTCATCTAAACCCATCCACTGTGATTTTAGTTCTTTCAGTTTTACTATTAATTGTGAGTTATTTCGCACTTGGTGCTGAAAAGACGAAAGGCTCTCTCGTTGGGTCTATTCTGTTTCCTATTTGTGTAGAACTAACAGCGAATATAGGAACATGCATTCATTTTGAGGCAGATGATCTTCTTTTAAGTGTCATCTTTGGAGCTGTGATTGCTGGAATTGGATCGGGTATGAATTTTAAATCTGGATTTACAACAGGAGGAACAGATATTGTTAACCAAATTGTATCAAAATATGCCCATATATCAATTGGAAAATCTATGCTAGTAAGTGATGGTTTAATCGTTTTAGCATCCGGGTTCTTCTTAGGTGAGGGAAATTTCTTTGCCTTTGAGAATGTAATGTATGCGATTATGGTTCTTTATATTATTAGTTTAATGTCTGACAAAGTTATGCTAGGAATTAGTCAATCAAAGTGCTTTTATATTGTGACAGATTGTGAAGCAGAAATGAAGAATTTTTTGATTCATTATTTGGAACATGGGCTAACTATTTTAGAAGGACGAGGAGGTTACACCGGAAATAAACAAAAGGTAATTATGTGTATTGTTCCTACAAAAGAATATTTTGTTGTCAAAGAAGCAATTCATACAATTGATAAAAATGCCTTCTTTGTCGTGGTAGATTCTTATGAGTCTTCTGGTGGACAATAAAGAAAAAGTTTGTTATAATAAAGAATAGAGAGGATGACGTTATGGCCTTAATAGAATGTATCGGCGTTCGAAAACGCTTTAAGACAGGTGTAGTTGCCATTCATAATTTAGATTTAACAATTGATAAGGGAGAGTTTGTATTTATCATTGGTTCAACTGGGTGTGGGAAATCAACATTAGTGAATATGTTGTATCGTAAAGAACGTCCAACGGAGGGAAAAATCTACATTGGTGGTTTGGATGTAAGTAAGTTAAGAAACAATAAAGTATATAAACTTAGAAGAAAAATAGGTGTTGTATTTCAAGATTATAAACTTTTGAGTCGTTTGAATGTTTATGAAAATGTTGCATTTACACTTGAAGTACTCGGATTGCCTAAGGATGAAATTCATACAAAAGTATTAAAGGTATTAGAGCTTGTAGGTTTAAAAGGAAGAGCCAAAAATTATCCTCATGAACTATCTGGTGGAGAACAGCAAAGAGTTGCTATTGCTAGAAGTATTGTGAATGGACCTCGTATTTTAATCTGTGATGAACCGACTGGAAATCTAGATCCAAAAACGAGTGATGAAATTATGGAAGTTTTAGAAGAAATCAATCGTTTGGGAACAACTATTATTATGGTTACTCATGATATTGATATTGTAAGAAAATTGAAAAAGCGAACAATTCAATTAGATAATGGTAGAATTTTAAGAGATTATGCGAAAGGAACATATGGGAATGAAAGCAATAAGAATTCTTAGTCGAAATATAAGAGATGCCTTTAAAAGTGTTTTTAGAAATTTTTCTTTATCACTCGCATCAATTACTTGTATTACCATTACCTTAATTGTCGTTTCTCTATCTTTAATTTTGACATTTAATGTGAATAATTTTACAGATAAGGTAGAGAAAAATGCAACTATTGTTGTCTTTTTAGAAAACAAAATAAAAGATGAAGAAAAAGATCAATTAAGAAGCGCGATTGAAAAAATACAAAATGTAGACACCATTTCTTATGAATCAAAAAGTGAAATTCAAGAAAAGATGATGAATGATTCTGAAACATATAAAAATATTATGAGCGGTTGGACTGAAGAAGAAAATCCTCTACAAGATACTTATTTATTAAAAGTGAAAAATGTGGATTTAATTGGAGATACAGCGAAAGAAGTAGGCGCATTAGAAGGTGTTGGAACGGTTAAATATGGAGAAGGTATGATTGAACAGTTAGTATCCATTTTTGATTTAGTTAGACAAGGAAGTTATATTGTAGTGATCGCTCTTGTGATTGTAACTGCATTTTTAATTGCCAATACGATTAAAATCACGATTTTCTCAAGAAGAAGAGAAATTGAAATTATGCGACTTGTGGGAGCTTCGAATATCAATATCAAAATTCCATTTGTATTTGAAGGTTTACTTTTAGGATTACTTGGTTCTATTCTTCCTATTTTGGTAACGACCTATGGATATACAGTCATTTATAATAAATTTGGAGGAAAGTTATTTTCGAATTTGATTGCTTTAATCGTACCACAACCTTTTATCTTTAAAATTTCAGGAGTTCTAGTTCTTATTGGAATTCTTGTAGGTATGTTTGGAAGTTTAAGGGCTGTGAAGAAATATTTGAAAGCATAAAGAGTGTAGGTTTACACTTTTTTTGTTTTATTGGAAAGTTATTTAAACAATTCTTGTATTTATGAAAAAAATTATGCTATCCTATAGATAGGAAAGGTAGGAAAATTATGAAAGATATAAAAGTTGTGCAATATGGTTGTGGGAAAATGAGCAAATATATTATGCGCTATGTAAAGGAAAAAGGAGGCGTTATCGTTGGCGCTATTGATGTAAATCCTGCTATTATAGGGCATGATATTGCAGAGATTATTGAATGTGAAAAAACAGGAATTGTAGTTACTTCTACAGAAGAGGCTGAGAAGCTACTAAAAGAAGTAGAACCTGATATTGTGATTGTTACAACTATGAGTTTAATGGAAGATGTAAAAGATGCTTTATTGTTATGTGCAAAACTTGGTATTAGTGCTATCACGACTTGTGAAGAGGCATTCTATCCAATGAACTCAAATCCAAATGTAACAAAAGAAATTGATGAGCTTGCAAAGAAAAATAATTGTACCATTACAGGAAGTGGCTATCAAGATGCTTACTGGGGAAATTTAATTACGACGTTAGTAGGAACAAGTGCTCATGTGACTAAAATTAAAGGAAGCTCTTCTTACAATGTAGAGGATTATGGAATAGCTTTAGCAGAAGCACATGGAGCAGGACTTACTTTAGAAGAATTTGATGAAAAAATTGCTAAAAATGATGCTATTAAAGAAGAAGAGAGGCAAAGACAGATTGAGGATGGAACATTTATGCCTTCTTATATGTGGAATGTAAATGGATGGTTATGTGATAAATTGGGATTGCATGTCTTAAGGCAAGAACAAAAATGTGTACCTACAACACATACAGAGAGTATTCATTCGGATACCTTACAGATGGATATAAAGGCAGGAATGGCAACAGGGATGCGTGCCATTGTTACAACAGAAACAGAAGAAGGAATTACTATTGAAACAGAATGTATTGGAAAAGTTTACGCAGATATAGATTGCGATCGAAATGTATGGACTATTGTTGGAGAACCTGAAACTACAATGGTAATTGAAAGACCACAAACGGTAGAGCTTACTTGTGCCACAATTGTAAATCGTATTCCTGATGTTTTAAGAAGTGATGCTGGATTTATTCCAACTTCACAAATGGGTGAACTTGATTATTTAAAATAAACAATGTATATCATGCTCGTTTGTAGTTGACAATGCAAAACATGTAAGAATAAATTATGATAAGGCAAATGTATTAATATCAGAGTTATTAAGTTTTAATAATGTTCATTATTTAACTAAAGTGCCTTATGGTATTTATGATATGAGTACGAAAGATATTGTTAATTTTTTACTTATATATGATGCAATTGATTTTTCTTTTTGGGGTAATCCGAAATGGACTATAAATGTAAATGGTAAAAATTTAGATGGGGGCATTGCTTTATTACATTGTATTTTCAATTTATTTAAAGATCGTAATAGTGAGGATGTTTATCAAAAATTGGAAAATATATCATTAGAAGATTTTGGTAATCTTTTAAAAGGTAATGTGGATATTCCTTTATTAAAAGAAAGATACGAAATAGTTAAAAGGATTGCAACAATCGTAAATAGAAAAATGAATGGTAATTTTTATGATTATATAAAGGATAAAAAATGTGATAAAGATCTATTTAAAGTAATTCTTGATAACTTTACAAATTTTGAAGATACAAGAACCTATCAAGGTAAAACTATATACTTTTATAAGCTTGCACAACTTTTAACTTCTGATATTTTACATGTAGTGGAAAACAAAGAACAAGTTCAAGTTGATTATTCTAATTTACTAGGTTGTGCAGATTATAAGATACCACAAGTAATGCAAGGGTTTGGCATTTTAGAATATGATAGTGAATTATTTTCTATTTTAGAAAGTAAATCAGAAATTGAAGAAAATAGTCCATTTGAAGTGGAAATAAGAGCAAGTATGATTATAGTTATTAATTATATACATGAGCAAATAGATAAATCTATTGATAGAATAGATATAAATAATTTTATTTGGGGTAAAGGGCAAGATAAAACAAAGGATTATAGACCATACCATTTAACCAGAACAATATCATATTAATTTAAGTGACCAAGAATCGCTTTTTCTTTTTCAAAATTGAGGACTAAAAAACGATTACCATGAATACTCTTCAAGTGTTATCTTCTGAAGGAAAAAGGAGGACTCATTTTCTGTTATCTCAAAATAGGTAAGACATGCTAAAATTAGTCAAACTTCCGATACCTACACCCATGTAAGTGAAAATGATACAGTTCTCTAATGAAAGTTTTAAACTCATTATAAAAGACTTAGTTTGTATAAAGTCCCTAGATAAAAGCATATTATATAGTAAATAAAGTATTTGCATTTTTAAATAAATTATGCTATACTTTATTTGTAAACAAAAAAGGAATACCTAATTTTCGTGAGTTAGGTACCATTCCTATAAAGGTTTTTAGTACCTACTTCAACTTAGAAGTGGTACTATTTTTTTATTTCGATAATTATTAATAAAATAATTATTAAAATTAGAAGGATATAGTTGTAAAACTCTCGTTTTTTCATTATACCAATCCTCCTTTCCATGATTTATCAAGGAAAGGAATAGTACCTAAACGAATTAAGTATTCCTGTCTAAATTATATTATAAAATAAACTTTAAGTAAAAATATCGTTTCGCGATTTTTATACATGATTAGTAGATTGTAAATGTGTGTGGGAAAATAGATACTAGTAACACGCAAATCAATAGAAATATTTGTTTTTTCACAGATACCTTGCCATGAAATAATCCTATTTTCTAACTACTTCTATGGCACCCTGTTAAACGAAGTATATTTTGATGGGTCGGTGTCTTGGTATCTGATAAATGTATCAGAATAAATCGTCGAAAGTATTATTTCTTGTTTTCTTTTTTCAATGGGTAAATGTGGTGTAGTTTACTTTAGGAGTTTCACTTTCTTTTTAAGTGATGCAGAAAGTATTTCCAATTTGAGAAAATTATTTTGACTATATGATAAATATAAATTTGAAAAAAAAATAGAATTATAGTATAATATACACACGGAGGATTGATGAGATGGAATTTATTAAAGAACATAAATTTATGGTAGTAACACTATGTCTTTTTTTACTCATGCTTCTTGTGGGAGGTATTTTGGCTTATAAATTGTTTTTTTCCTATGGAAATGATAAATATGGGGATCGGTTAAAACCCATTGAAAATCTTAAAATTAACAATCATACGATTTCGAAGTTGGAATCTGAGTTAAAAGAATTGGAGTTTGTTGAAAAAGTAACAACAAATGTGAATGGAAAACTTATCAATGTATTCTTTACAGTAAATAATGAGTTAGAAAAGGGAAAAGCGAAAGAATATGGAGATAAAGTACTTCCTTATTTTTCCGAGGAAGAAAGAAAAAACTATGACATACAAATTTTTGTAATGACAAAGGAAATAAAAGAAGAAGAGGGTTATTCTATTATTGGATATGTAAGAGCAGGAAAAGAAGCCATTGAATGGAGTAATAATTAGGTGATGTAGATGAATAAGAAAAAGGTATTTTTAATCAGTTTAATCCTTTTTTTAGGATTGGTTATAGGTGGAGGTTTCTATTATTATTTTGTAATGGAGGATAAATTTACCACTTTAACGATTGCGGAAAAAGAATGGATTGAAGACAATAAGAACAATATTATTGATATATCTCTTCCAACAAAGATCCCTATTTTTAGTTATGAAGGTGGAGGAGTATTCTTTGATTTTCTTAGTGATATAGAGAAAATGACAGGGTTAGAATTCAATAAACTATCTTATAATTTATCAAATGATCCTACAAGCCCTTATGCTTTTGTAAAGAAAGATAAGAAAGAGGAGAATGATATTTTAATTTATGAAGATAACTATGTTCTCATTACAAAAGAAAATGTGAAATATACACAATTAAGTGATATTCCTGTTATGACTGTTGGTGTACTCGATCAAAATCTAGATGTATCGCATCAATATTTAAGAGAAAACGGCGGAATTACACTACAAGAGTTTCGGGATATTGCTAGTTTAACACAAGCATTTGAAACAGATAAAGTACAAGGAATTTTATTACCCAAAACACTATATATTGATCAGATTTTACAGAATGAAGGGTACTATATTTCTTATCAATTAACGGAAATGGTTAATGAATATGTTCTACGTCTTGGAGATAATAAGAAATTAAATACGATTTTAAAGAAATATTTTACAAAGTGGGCGAAAGATAAGTATACAGATGTATTTAATAAGCATTTTGCAACAAATTATTTCGCATTCAATGAAATTTATGAAAGTGATATTGCTTTATTTAGAGGGAAACGTTATACCTATGGATTTGTATCCCATGCACCATATGATGCTTTAGATAAGGGAAATTTAATTGGAATTAATAGTGAAATTATTAAAAACTTTTCTAAAATGTCAGATATAGAAATTACTTTCTCTGAATATAAAAGTTTATCAGGACTAATGAATGCATTTAATGAAAATAAAGTAGATTTTTTCTTAAATGTATCATCAAACAAAAATTATGCAATTGATGTCCAAGAAACAGTGGATGTATTTGATGAACCTGTGGTAGTTGTATCACATATGCATAATAATATTACGATTAATTCCCTTGCTTCCTTGATTTCAAAAACAGTAAATACTTTGGAAGATTCTAAAATAGCCGCTTCCTTATCTAATTATGACATTTCTATTAAAACATTTGGAAATATGGAAGATTTACTAGAGAATAGTCATGAGGATAGTATACTTGTTTTAGATGAAAGAACATATGCCATGTATGTAAGAGGGAAACTATCTGATTATAAAGTGGATTACTCTTACCATTTGGAAGATGGCTATACCTATGTATGTCGTGATATTCATGATAATAAAATATTTAATCAATTCTTTAATTTTTATATTAGTTTTATTAATGAGAAGCAATATGCGAATAAAGTAACATATGATATGTTCCTTTCCCTAGATGATTCAACCTTTGCCATCTATGCATCTTTTGGTTTACTTCTATTAGGACTCACCGCTATACTTATTTTACTTTCGAAGAAAAAGCCAACACATAATAAGATCAAGAAAGTGCGTAAAGAGGAAAAAATTAAATATATTGATCAACTCACATGCTTAAAAAATAGAAATTTCTTAAATGATAGTATGAAACATTGGGATAATAGTGAAATTTATCCACAAACGATTATTATTATTGACCTAAATAATATTGCCTATGTCAATGATAATTATGGACATGAAGAGGGCGATAAAGTCATTATTGAAGCAGCAAATGTTCTAATCAAAAATCAAGTTGAAAATAGTGAAATTATTCGTACAGATGGAAATGAGTTTTTGATTTATTTAGTTGCTTATGATGAAAAGCAAATTGTTTCTTATATTCGAAAATTGACAAAAGAATTAAAAGAAATAGCACATGGATTTGGGGCTGCTCTTGGTTATAGCATGATTAATGATGCTATTAAGACAATTGATGATGCTATTAATGAAGCAACACTTGATATGCGAAATAACAAAGAAGAAGCACAGAATTGAAAAAAGAAGTAAAAAGTCGAAAATACCTTTACAGAAAATGGTTAAGCGACTTTTTTCTTTTCTTCTAGTAGAAAGTTTATGGGTAAGGATGAAGAAAATAATTTTATGTCTTTAAAGAGAGTAGGAAAGGGAAACTGTTCTACTTACTAACTTATGCAATTTAAAAAAAAGGTTCTTGTTATCATTTTGGGTTTCTTTTGGAAAATAGAGTTTAGTTTTTTTGAAAGAAGAAAGGAAATATTTTCTTTTTTTTCAATAATTATGTATAATAATAAATAATGGTGATGGTATGAAAGAGAAAATAAAAATAGAAATAAAAAAATTTTATCAGTTATTTAAACAATTTCTAAAGAGCTTTTTAGAAATTTCAACACGTCCTGCTATGCGCATTTTACCGGGTAATTTGGCTTTTTTTCTAGTCCTTTCTTTCGCACCAATTATAACTTTAATTGCCCTTTTAGCCTCTCGCTTTTCCATTCCCTTGCTTTCTTTTTTAAATGATTTTGAACATATGTTACCTAATGATTTAGTACAGATTTTTGAAATGTTTCTATCTGGAGAGAATCCGCCAACTGGATCTTTAATGATTTATTTACTGCTTGGTTTTATTACTGCTTCTAATGGAGCACATTCTATCATTATTGCATCGAATACATTGTATGATATTAAACAAGATTCTTATATAAAACGAAGAATAAAGGCTTTTTTCTTAACTATTATTTTGATTTTTGAGTTCCTTTTTATTCTTATTTTTCTTGTTTATGGAAACATTTTAATGAAATGGATTTTATCTTTTTCCTTATTTGCGTCAATACGTTCTAGTATTTACGATAGTTTTATTTTTTTGAAATGGCCAATTATTATGGTTGTTACTTTTATTCTAATTAAACTATTGTATACCATTGCTCCAGATAAAAAAATAGGCAGTAAAAATGTTACAAGAGGAGCTTTATTTACAACCATTGGTTGGACCTTTGCGACTGTTTTTTATGCTTATTATGCCAATAATATGGCCAATTATAGTGTCTTTTATGGAGGACTTTCCAACTTAATTGTTCTTATGATGTGGATTTACTTTGTTTCTTATATCTTAGTACTAGGAATTGCTATGAATGTGAGTTATTATAAAGGAGATAAGAATAAATTAGAGGAATGAGGTTATATTAAAAAAGTACACGATTGTTGCTCGTGTATGAAACAGACTACATATTGTAGTACATGGGGTAGTTTTAGATGAACTAACAAGTATTATTTCATTGGCTTGCAACATAAAAAAAGACTTTTCATAAGCCTTTTTTTTATGCAGCCATTTCATTTTCGACTAAAACTTTGTTACTTGAAGCTTTTTTTAGTGTTCTAAGCTCTCTAGCACTTAAAATAATTTTTTCCCCATTGTCTAATGTCACTTTTTGTAAGTTAGGTTTTTGGGCATGCCTTGTTGCTTTACATGAGTGCGATCTTCTATTTCCGAACAAAGCTTTTTTCGTTGTTAATTTTGTAGCCATACTTTGCCTCCTTATACGTGTTTTCCATGCCTTTTTAATTTACCATATTCTGCATGAGATGTCAAATGAATTTGCTTTTATTGATACAAAAAAGTATATATTTTTTTAGAATAGCTTCTTTTCTTATTTACTTCTATTTTTTATGAGGAAAACAAATTTTCGATAAATCTTCTGGAAAAATTATGCGCTTTATAGTAAAATGACAATAAGGAGATGGAAATATGCCTTATACACCTTTATATATACAAACTGAAAATAGTTTGTTAAAGTCTATGATAAGAATTCCAGAATTAGTAAAATATGCTAAAGAACAAGGATTTACCTCTTTAGCGCTTACAGATGAATCTATGTTTGGGGCGATGGAATTTTATGAAGCATGTCTAGAAGAGGGTATAAAACCAATAATTGGTTTAGAAGTTCCTTATTATGAAAAACATATATTATTATATGCAAAGAATTACCATGGTTATCAAAATCTGTGTAGAATTGCAACTGTTTTAAGTAAAGAAAATGTAGATGATTCCTTCCTTAAAAGATATCAGTCTGATTTAATTTGTATTGTGCCTTATGAGGCTGTAAAGAATCTTTTTATTTTAGAAAAAATCTATGATGAGATTTATATAGGTTATTCGAAAAAAGAAGAATACGAAACTCTTGCTAAAGAAAAAGCTGTTTATGTGCATAAGATTTCTGCTTTGAAAAAAGAAGATACTGAATACTTAGTTTATTTAGAAGCAATACGAAAAGGTTTACTTACTTCCTCTATCGAAACAGATTATTCTAACGATTATTTCCTTTCTTTAGAAGAAATAAGAAAGCAAGATTATAATCCTTCTATCAATGAAAAAATAACAGAATCCATTTTTATTGAAATACCAAAGCGGGAAGGATTGCTTCCTCAGTATGAAACGAATGGGATGGATACTTTTCTTTATTTGAAGGGATTATGTAAAGAGGGACTTAAAAAAAGATTTGGAGAGAAAGTACCTAAAATTTATATAGAACGATTAAAATATGAATTAGAAATAATTAATACAATGGGTTTTAGCAATTATTTTTTAATTGTGCAGGACTATGTGAAATATGCGAAAGAACATGAAATTCTAGTGGGTCCGGGAAGAGGAAGTGCGGCCGGGAGCCTTGTTTCCTATGTATTAGAAATCACAGATATTGATCCAATACGATATCAACTTTTATTTGAACGTTTTTTAAATCCAGAACGTATCACAATGCCTGATATTGATATTGATTTTTTAGATGAGAGAAGAGATGAAGTGATTCACTACTGTGTTTCTAAATATGGTTTAAAAAGAGCGAGTGGTATTATTACTTTTGGAACCCTTGCCTCAAAACAAGCCATTCGTGATGTATGTAAATGTCTAGCATTAGAAGGGGATACACTTGCTAAAATGCTCAATTCAAAATATACTCTAGAAGAAAATGTAAAAATGAATCCAAGTATTGGAAAATATTTACAAGAACATGAAAAAATGAGGAAGGCTTACCTTATTGCTAAGAAATTAGAAGGAATAAAAAGACATACGTCGATTCATGCAGCAGGGGTTGTCATCTCCTCTGTTGATTTAGATGAAGTGGTTCCTTTATATTATCATAACAATATGTATTTATGTGCTTATTCTATGAATTATTTAGAAAATTTAGGTCTTCTTAAAATGGATTTTTTAGCCTTAAAAAATCTAAATATAATTGATCGCATCTTAAAAGATTTAAACAAGGATGGGATAAGTTTAACCTTTGCATCCATTCCTTTAAATGATCCAGAAGCTTTTCGTATTTTTGAAGAGGTAAATACCATTGGCATTTTCCAATTTGAAAGTGAAGGAATGATGAATTTTTTGCGTAAATTCAAACCAAAAACATTTGATGAAATCTATGCCTCTCTTGCCCTTTACCGCCCAGGACCGATGGGAGAAATTGATACTTATATTAAGAGAAAAGAAGGAAGAGAAAAAGTAGAATATTATGATGCGAGATTAGAAGAAATTTTGAAACCGACTTATGGTATTTTAATTTATCAAGAACAAATTATGCAAGTTGCCCATGTAATGGCTTCATATAGTTTGGCAGAAGCTGATATTTTAAGAAGAGCGATGAGTAAGAAAAAGGAAGATGTTCTTTTAAGAGAAAGGGAAAAATTTATAACTCGATCCATTCAAAATGGCTATACGGAAAAAGTAGCTATAGAAGTTTATGAACTGATTTTGAAGTTTGCAAGTTATGGTTTTAATAAGGCACATAGTGTATCTTATGCGATGATTTCTTATAAGATGGCTTATTTAAAAGCCCATTATCCTGCTTATTTTGTCAAGTCGCTTTTGGATATGGCTATTGGAAGCGCAAGTGCTACTAAAAATTATATTTATGAAGCTAAGAAAAATAAATTGCAAATATTACCACCTTCTATTCATGCTAGTGAAAAGCAATATTCTGTTTTTAAGAATCAAATTTGTTATCCTCTTTATAATATTAAAGGAGTTGGAAGTGTAGCAAGTGATGTTATTTTAGAAGAAAGAAAGAAAGGACCTTTTAAAGATATTTATGACTTTGTAAAAAGAACTTATTCAAAAGCAATGCATAAGGGAACACTTACAAGTTTGATTCTTTCTGGGTGTTTTGATTGTTTTCATATTCCTAGAAAAATGCTCATACAAAATTTAGATTTAATTTTAAATTATGCAGAGGTGATTACTTACCTAGATGAGGAATATGCCTTGAAGCCTTCCTTAGAAGTGGTGGAAGAATATACAAAAAAAGAGATGATGCAGTTTGAGTATGATTTGTTTGGATTTTATTTAAGCAATCATCCTGTAATGGACTATCGAATGAAATTAGATGAAAAGTTACAGGTAAAAGATGTTAAAAATTATTTTGATAAAAATATATCTATTATTGTTGAAATTAAGAAAATAAAAGAATTAGTTACAAAAAAAGGAGAGAGTATGTGTTTTGTTACTTGTGAAGATGAGGTAGATACTTTGGATGTAGTCATCTTTCCGAAATTTTATGTAAAAATGCATTTTAAAGTAGGAGATATTGTTTTATTAAAAGGTCATGTTGAAAAAAGATATGATCAATTACAGATTTCTGTAATGGGATTAAAAGTATTGGAGGATAAAAATGATTAAAAGTAAGAAAAAAGGTTCTATTATTGTAATATCAGGAACAACTTGTGCTGGGAAAGGAACGGTGATTCAAAAGTTATTGGAAACAGAGGAAAATATGAAACTTTCTGTTTCTTATACTTCTAGAGCCATAAGAGCAGGGGATGTGGAAGGAAGTACATACTATTTTGTTACAAAAGAAGAATTTGAACGTAAAATTGCGAATGGAGATTTTTTAGAATATACCAAAGTACATGACAATTATTATGGGACCCCTAAATTAGAAATAAAGGAACTTTTGAATCAGGGAATTGATGTTATTTTGGAAGTAGATGTTGTAGGAGCTATGAATATAAAGAAGATATTTCCAGAAGTAATTTTGATTTTTATTATGGCACCTTCTATGGAAGTAGTAAAGGAAAGAATTAAAGCAAGGGGCGTGGAAAGTCCTTCACAAATTATTAGAAGATTTCAAACGGCTTATCAAGAGATTAATGAGATTCCAAAATACAATTATGTAGTTGTGAATGATGTTTTAGAGGAAGCTGTTTCTAAAGTAAAGTCTATTTTGATTAGTGAAAAATGTAGGGTAGATCGAATTGAAGAAATTTTAGTATCAAATCAAGAAGAAGTGATTCATGAGTTTTTGATGGATAAAGAATTTGATAACAGTGAAAGAGAAATTGTATAGATC
>CATOJL010000010.1 GCA_951800155.1 uncultured Bacilli bacterium
GGTATAATAAGTGTATAGAAAAATAAAGTAGGAGGAGAAAGAAATGGAAGAGAAAAAGAAACATAAAGTGATGATAGGAATCGAAGTAATTTTACTCGGAATGATTATAGCGATAGTAGGAACGAATGCAGCAAGTAGTAATCCACCATCGAATGGAGTAAGTTATAGTAAAAATAGCCAAACAACGGTAGAAGGAGCATTAAATGATTTATATACTAAAGCAAATTATGGAAATGCAAGTGCGGGACAAATATTAAGTGGCAAAACTGCTTTAGTAGGAGGAAGTAAAATAACAGGAACGATGCCAAACTATAGTAGTAATGTAGCAAGTGAGATTGTACCATGGAATGGAAATGTTTATTTTAGAATGCCAGCAGGGTATTACAATGCAGGTCAAACATGGGGTTCAGAGGTATCCGCTACAAATGCTAATTTAGCGAGTGCAATAGGCTTAACAGCAGGAAAGTTATTAAAAGGAGAAAGTGTATTAGGAATCACGGGAACTGGTGAAACCTCTTGTCCTACATGCGAGAGTCAGGGTTACTATAAAGTGTATACATTTGCTAAAAGTAATCTTGATATTACAAATGACCAAAATATTGGTACAAGTTATAAACCTTTATCGTATGAAACAACTAGTTCTCTAAGAACTACGAAAATTAGTGTTACATTGGATAAAGAGATTCATAACTTAGTGGGAGGTTATGTAGTGCTTAGCGGGGACATTAGAGTTTGCACCAGTCGAAACAGTGATGGTAGTTGTGCAACTACGACATATCCATTGGAATCAAGATTGCATAGTATAAAAGATGATGGTACTCCTAGCTTTATGAACGGATCAACAAGTGGTATAAGAATGTCCATAGACATCTTTGATGCCAACTTTGATAGCATCTATAATGGCACAATTATTTCTGGTGGTCGTACAACGTGTAACAATAATGTGGACTGTAGTGATGTTAATGTGACACTAAGTGGTAAAGTTTTAACTCTCGAGTTTTCAAATCCTCCCTGCTCAGGAACCTGTAGAAGTAGATATGAAGGCCGTAACCTAAATTTATGGGAAGTGTATGGAAGTTTGTACTATCAATAGATTGTTGATAGTGATTGGAAATGTTTTAAAATTTTCACCACAGTTTGGTAATAGGGAGTAAGAAAGAATTGTAAAAATGAATAAACTGTAACCAAGTCATGGAGCAAATAAAGAAGTGTTTAGATAGTGAATGCAAATAGATGATTTTAGTATTATACTGAAGTCATTTTTTTAAGAGTCTACAAATAAAATTGATTTGCAAATCTCTGGTACTATTTTTGTATCTAGAGATGAAATGTAGGTTAGTATTGGAAATTTCTTCTTAAAATTGTTCTTAGTATACATTTATATTTGTTAAATGTTTTCATACAGGGACATTTGTTTATGAAAAGAATAGTTTGTCATTGTAACTTTAGTTTATATAGTTGGATTACAAGTTGCCTTTTTCTTTTCTTTCTCTTTTTTAACGTGTATAATAGAGGTATAGACAAAGAAAAAAGGTATGTTATAGTAGGGAGTAATAGGATGAAGAGAATTGATAAAATAAATTATTATCTTGATTTAGCAGAAACAGTGTTAGAAAGAAGTACATGCATGCGAAGTAAGTATGGTGCGGTGATTGTAAAAAATGATGAAATCATTGCAATAGGATATAATGGAGCTCCAAGAGGAAGGAAAAATTGTTGTGAAATGGGCAGATGTATTCGCGAAGAATTAAAAATTCCTAGAGGAGAAAGATATGAATTATGTAGGAGTGTTCATGCAGAACAAAATGCAATTATTAGTGCGGAAAGAACAAAGATGATTGATTCCACCTTGTATTTAGTAGGTAGAAAAAGCGAAACAAAATTTTATGTAGAAAAACCTAATCCATGTTCTTTGTGCAAAAGAATGATTATAAATGCTGGAATTAAAGATATTTATATACGAGATAGTAAGGAGGATTACCGCCATATTGATGTATCCAAATATATAGAAAATGATGAATCTTTAGAAGGTGTGTTAGGCTATTAGATAGTGTGAGGGTGAAATATGCAATTATCAAAAACAAAATATTGTAGAGGAATTCAATGTAAAAAGATACTTTGGTTGGATACATATAAACCTGAGGAAGCCACTCAGGTAAATGATGATGCTGTTTTAGAAAATGGAACAGAGGTGGGAGAACTTGCTAAGGGACTATTTGGAAAGTATAGTGATGTTGCCTTTTCTAAAGAACTAAGTCAGATGATAGAAAAGACAAAAGAGCTTCTTTTAAATGAAAATATTGTAATTACAGAGGCATCTTTTCAATTTGAAAATTTATTTTGTAGTGTTGATATTTTAAAAAAGGCAAAAAATCAAATAGAATTATATGAAGTAAAGAGTTCTACAGAAATAAAGGACATTTATATACATGACATTTCTTACCAATATTATTTATTAAAAAAGTTGGGATATTCTATTACAAAAGCATCTATTGTTTCTATTAATCCTTTTTATGAACGAAAAGGAGAACTTGATTTAAAAAAATTGTTTGTTATACATGATGTTACGAATATAGTAGAGGAAAATAGAGAACAAGTAGAAGATAATATTAGGCAAATGGAGAGGTATATGAAAACAGAAGAAATAGAGGATAATATAGATATGCATTGTTTTAAACCTTATCCTTGTCCTTATTTTTCTTATTGTACGAAGCATTTAGAAAAAGAGAATATATTTTCCTTACGAAGAATGCCCAAAAAGAAGTTGATAAAATTTTATAAGGAGGGAATAACTTCTTTTGAACAATTGAAAAAAATAAATATAAACGACCCTTATAAAAGACAGGTCCTTTATGAACTTGAAGAAAGAGAGCCTCATATAGATGTAGAAAAAATGAATATGTTCTTGTCTACTCTTCAAGAACCACTTTATTTTTTAGATTTTGAAACATTTCAAGAAGCAATACCTAAATATGATTATACAAGACCATATATGCAAATACCATTTCAATATTCTTTACATTCTGTAGAAAATGGGAAGTTAAAACATAAAGAATTTCTTTCAAAACCTAATGTGGATCCAAGAAGGGAACTTGCTTTGCGACTTGTAAAGGATATCCCAATGAATGCTTGTGTTGTTGCATATAATATGATGTTTGAGAAAATGATAGTTAAGCATTTGAGTGAATTGTATCCAGATTTAAGACAACATTTGTTGTGCATTTATGAGAATATGCATGATTTAATGATTCCTTTTAAAGAGGGGTATTATTATACGAAAGAAATGAAAGGTTCTTATTCAATTAAGTATGTGCTTCCAGCTTTATTTCCTGATGAAAGAGATTTAGATTATCATCATTTAGATATGGTCCATAATGGAAAAGAAGCTATGTATTTGTTTAAAGATATGATAAATAAAGAGGAGAGGGAAGTAGAGCAAATTCGAAAAGCACTCCTTGCCTATTGTAAATTAGATACTTATGCTATGGTAAAGATATGGTATAAACTAAAGGATTTAGTAGATACAAAACAAAAAGAAACTATGGAAGTTCCATAGTTCTTCTAGACCCTTTTCTATATGGGTTTTGTTTTAGTTATTCCATGCTCTAGCACCAATTATGATTACTAAAAGAATAAATAAAACTAAGATAATAGCTGCACCGTATCCAGCTCCATAGCCATATCCGCCACCGGCATATCCACCACATGGATTTCCGCAGCCATAACCTTGATATCCACCGTAATAATACATTATATTACCTCCTATCTAAGTCTACTATAGTTTACTCAACTTTTTTAATTTGGTGCGTGGTAATTGACTAGGTTTCATGGATAACTCTCTATTTTCTAAATATTATAAAAGGAAAAAGAGATGAAAAAATGATTTAAAAAATGAAAAAAAGGACAAGGATTTATAAAATAGAATTGTATATATAGTAGAGAGATAACAAATATCTCGAAAAAAGGAGAATGGATATGAAAGAAAAAATAATAATTTTACTCAGTGTACTTGTATTAGGATTAGGGAGTTATTTGGTGTATGATAAGGTTATGCAAGAAAAAGAAAAACCAGAAGTAAACGTGGATCAGAAAGAAGAAAACTTAAAACAAGTGATGAACACGTTAAAAAAGCAGATTGAAGAGAGCCATATATTCAAAATTATGAATAAAGACAATGCAGAACTTCGTTTTACAAAAGAGAACTTTGAAAGCAATAAGGATAATATTTTAGCGCAGACACTTACTCTTTTAGATGAAGAGGAAAAATATGATAGTGAGGAAACATGGAATGTTATAAGTATAGAAAAATTAAATCAACATTTAAAAAATACTTATGGAATTGACAGTCTTTCTACATATCCAGATATGAAGCTTCATGGTACAAATTATAAGTATGATGCGAGTGCGAAAAAATATACAGCAAAGCAAGAATATGGGACTGATATAGATCCACAAGGAATAGCACCAGATAGTATAGTTGCAACAGATATAGTGAAAAATGGAGATGAGTATGTACTTACTTTGACGACTGCTACCATTGGTGATGGATTTCATGGGGATTTTGATACTGTATATTTTGATAGATACCAAACAGTTGAGGCTATGTTGGATACAAAGAAACTGGAAACTGAACCTTGCGGAGCTACACAGTGTCCTTTAGTACAATCTGAAAAGAATAAAACAGTATTAACAGGTTTATTAGAGGAATATATACAAAAACAGAAGGAAAGCATACCTTTTCGTTATCAATTTGTATTTAAAAAGAGTAATCATGGTACATTTTATCTTATTCAATTTAAAACAATAAAACAATAAAGATAGGAGAAAAGAAATCCTATTTTTTTATTGGATATTGTTGTTTAATAGGATACAATTCTTACTTGAGAAAAAGAGGGATATATGGTATGATGAATAAAAAGTAGGGGATACAGTGAGAACAGTAATTAGAACAATAAAAGATATGGATAAGATTCTTCTTACTGTATCTATTATTTTATTTGTATTTGGGTTATTTAATATCGTAACAGCATCCAGTCAAGTATCTGTCTTACGTTATAATCAACCATTATATAATTATTTTTATAAACAACTTTTTATTTTAGTGTTAGGCTTTATTTTAACAATTTTTATTTTAATTTTTCCAACAAAAAGCTACTATTTATTTGGAAAAGCTAGTTATTTCGTAATTGCAGCGCTTTCTATTTTAGTAACGTTTAAGGGTGAAAATTGGAGTGGGAATCAAAATTGGATTACATTACCTATTATTGGCGCTGTGCAACCTAGTGAGTTTGCGAAACCATTTTTAATTGTTTATTTATCGCTTCTTTTTGAACAATTTTATCGAAAGCTAAGAAATAAAGATATAAAACATTATGATATGCTTGGGAAAATATTGTTGATTGGCTCCTTTTTTCCAATCGTTATTTTTACGCAAAAAGACTATGGAACAATGATAATTGTCAGTTTGATTTTCTTCATTTTATTTTTAGTAAGTCCTATTTTAAAAGTAGAAAAATTAAAAATTTTAGGTCTTGGTCTTGGCTTCATCCTTTTTGCAGTCCTTCTTCTTTTTGCTAGTTCAAAGAACATTTTTTCAAGTGCACAAAAAAGTCGTTTTCAATTCTATGACCCATGTAGTCGTTATGAACAGGGTGGCTATCAAGTATGTAATGGATTTATTGCGATTAATTCTGGTGGATTTGTTGGAGTAGGAATTGGAAATAGTAGACAAAAATCGTATATTCCAGAATCACATACAGATTCTGTATTTGCTATTATTGCAGAAGAATATGGATTTATAGTGACATCACTCTTATTTTTCCTATATATTGTTGTTTTATATCGCCTTTTGAAACTAGCTTCTGTTGTAAGAACGATTCGTTGTAAATATATGAGCTTTGGAATAGCAGTCTATATATTTCTACACATTTTTATTAATTTGGGTGGGTTATTTGGTTCACTTCCCTTAACAGGTGTGCCGCTTCCTTTTTTATCTTATGGAGGTTCTTTTACTCTATCTCTTATCATTGCTCTTGCTATCATGCAAAGAATCCATGTTGAATATAAAAATGAAAAAATTAAACTTTAAATCCCCTTTCTTCTCTTTAATTTAGATTCTATAGGAATTACAATTTTTCATGAGAAGATAAAATTTATCTCTTTTTTTGTTTTAAAGAATATGTTACACTATTAATAACGAGGTGTAATCATGCTAAAAGAGAGGGTTTTGCCTGCAGACTTATTTACAGTCGTGAATAAAACAATTCTGCAGGATAAAGATAGAGATTTATTATATATGTTATACCAGCCAATTATTGGGGCAGATGCAGTAAGTCTTTACTTCTCTTTCTGTATGTATTTGGATAAATTGGAAGTTTTGTCAGAGGAATGGAATCACCATCATTTAATGACAACCTTACGGTTACCTTTAGAAACTATCATAGTGGCTCGTGAAAAACTAGAGGCGGTTGGTCTTTTAAAAACGTATGTAAAAAAAGATGCGATAAATGCGTTTGTTTATGAAATCTATTCTCCTCTTTCTGCCTATGAATTTTTTGGCAATCCACTTCTTTCTACCATTTTATACAATAATGTAGGAGATAAGGAATATGAAAGGCTCCTCTCTGTTTTTTCCCTTCCTAAGATTAATTTAAAAGAATATGAAGATATTACTTGTAAATTTCAGGATGTTTTTGAACCAGAAGATATTACCAACTTTGAACAATTGCTCTTGGATTTAAGACAAAGTCATAAAAATAAATTAGAAATTATGGCAACGATTGATTTAGAGCATATTCTAAGTACGATTCCAGAAGAACTCCTTCATATTCGAAGTATTACAAAGGAAACAAGAGAATTTTTATATCATCTATCCTTTGTTTATGGCTTTTCTGATAATGAGATGATCGATCTCTTACAAGCTTCTTTAACTATGAAGCGAACCATTGATAAAGAAGCTCTTATGGTAAATGCGAGAAATTATTATAAATTTGAACATTTTGGAGAGCTTCCTTCTTTAGCTTTAAAAACACAACCAGAGTATTTGAGAAAAAAGAGTATGACTACAAATTTACGGGATAAAAAGATTTATGAATTTGAAACGACTACCCCTTATGACTACTTATATAGTAAACACATAGGAACTAGGTTAACAGATACAGAAATTCAAATTTTATCTTATCTTCTTTGTGAAATGTGTTTAAATCCGGGTGTTGTCAATGTCTTATTGGATTATGTTTTACAAGAAAGTAATAATAAATTAGTTCCATCCTATGTGCAAGACGTGGCTGGTCTATTTTCAAGAAAGAGAGTGACTACTGTTGAACAAGCCATGGAATTAGCAGAAACGGAACATCAAAAAAGGTTAGAGAGGGAAAAGAAAAAAGTATCTCGAAAAAAAGAACCAGTCCCTGTTTGGATCAACAAAGAATTTGAGGTTAAGGAGGCATCCAAAGAGGAACAAGAAAAGATGAAAGAAATGATAAGTAGGGTGATTAAATGAAAATGGCGAAAGATTTTCTAAACAATTACGATAGAAAAGATTTAGCGGATCAATTGTTAACTAATTTTAAAGAAGCTTTAAAGGAACCCGTTTTTAAACAATTGGTCGAAAAATTAAACTTATCTTATGAGGAACTTGCAAAGTATACGAGTACTTTAGAGGATTGTGCGAAGGAATATGCACATTGCCTTACGTGTAAAAATTTATTGGCATGTAAAAATAAAGTAGAAGGACATGCCTATCTACCAGAAGTGAAGAACGGCAACTTACGTTTTGGTTATAAGGCGTGCAAATTTATGACAAAGTATAATAAAGAATATGAATATTTAAAATATGTATATACTTTACAAGAACCAAAAGAAATTAAAAGAGCTAAGTTTTCAGATATTGATTTGAAGGATACTTCAAGACTTCCTATTATTACTTATTTAACTGAGTTTATTGCGAAGTATAGAGAGAAAAAAGAGGGAAAAGGTTTGTATTTGCATGGAAGTTTTGGAGCTGGGAAAACATACTTAATATCAGCTACTTTTCATGAATTAGCAAAAGATAAAATTGAAAGTGCAATTCTTTTTTGGTCCGAGTATCTAAACGAATTAAAGTCTAGTTTTGGGACAGAGGAGTTTAAAGATAAAATAAATAAAGCAAAAAAAGTAAAATTATTATTGATTGATGATATAGGAGCAGAAAATACGACTGCATGGAGTCGAGATGATGTTTTGTGCCCGATTTTACAATACCGAATGGAAGAAAAGCTACCTACTTTTTTTACATCTAATTTTACAATGGAACAATTAGAGGATCATTTAGCGACGAGTGCATCTGGTTATGAAATTGTAAAAGCAAAACGTATTATAGAACGTATGAAACAGATGACAGTAGAACTGGGCATGACAAGTAAGAATTTAAGACACTAAGATTTGTATAGAAAACAGATACAATGAAAGAGTTGGAGGAGAGTTTAATTAGAATAGTGAGAAAATGAGATTCAATAGCATTCCAATTTTTCTGAAAGGTGATGTATCCTAGTTTCTTGAAGTGAAGAAGAAAACGTTCAAAAAGAGTTGACAAATAGAAAAGGCGTGCTAAAATGGAAGTATAATGATTTTGATTAGGACATGACATCTTATCTGTTTTTAAAAGAGAGTTTGCGGTTGGTGAGAGCAAATTAAAAAAGAAAGGTGCTACTACCTATGAATTGGATTCGAAAGATATCCCGGTAAAAGCCGTTATCGAAATAAGATATAAGGTAGGATGGTACCGCGTAAAAAACGCTCCTTGATAGGGAACGTTTTTTTGTAGTTAGGGGGAATAAAATGAAAATTTATACAAGTAAAAAACAGATTGTATCCATTTCTTGTTTTCTAGAAAATTATTTTGGAATTACATATACAGGAAAAGAGAAATTGACACATGGTTTAATGCAGAAATTTTTGATAGAAAAAAGAGGAAAACAAGCGAGAAATCTTTCTTTTTCTATAGTGAATAAAGAAGATATTCTGGTAGGGAAAGTGGTACTTGTAAGGGATAAAGTAGGGAAGATTGTCCCTTATCGAAATCCCAAAGTATCTTTGGATATTTTAGAAAATGAATTGAAAAAGACTTGTGATTTGGAACAATTAAAAAGAATTCGAACTGCTTTTTTAAAGGAATATGAGATGGATTCAAATCAAAAATCATATTATAAAAAGAGGAGAGATACAAATGGTTAATTTTAGGGAAGATGAGAAATTAAATAAATTAAATCATAGTTGTGCACATATGATGGCACAAGCTGTAAAACATTTATATCCTGATGCAAAATTCTGGGTAGGACCTGTAATTGATAGTGGTTTTTATTACGATATGGATTTAGGTGATAAAGTACTTACGGAGGAAGATATTTTAGCTATTGAAAAAGAAATGAAAAAAATAGCTAAAGATGGAAAAAGAATTGTGCGCCATGAAATTTCTAAAGAGGAAGCGTTAGAGCAATTTAAAGAGGATCCATACAAGATAGATTTACTTTCCAGAATGGATGAAGAAGATACAGTCATTTCATGTTATACACAAGGGGATTTTACGGATCTTTGTCGAGGGCCTCATGTAGATACAGTAAAAGAGTGTAAAAATTTTAAATTAATCAAATTTAGTGGGGCTTATTATAAGGGAGATTCCAATAATAAAATGCTTCAAAGAGTTTATGGAGTATGTTTTGAAACAGAAGAAGAATTACAAGCTTATTTACAGGAGTTAGAAGATGCAAAAAATAGAGATCATCGAAAAATAGGAAAAGACTTAAATTTATTTATGACAAATGATCTAGTTGGAAAAGGACTTCCTATGTATTTACCAAATGGATATATGATTTGGGAAACTTTAGAAAACTATATTAAGGGAAAAGAGAGAGAATTAGGATATAAACATGTTTTAACACCGCCACTTGGAAATGTAGAACTTTATAAAACAAGTGGGCATTGGGATCACTACAAAGAAAATATGTTTCCTAAAATGGAAGTGGATGGGGAGGAATTTGTTCTTCGCCCTATGAATTGTCCACATCATATGATGATTTATGCAAATGAAATTCATTCTTATCGTGATTTACCAATCCGTATTGGAGAGATCGCTCGTGATTGCCGATATGAGGCAAGTGGAGCTTTAAAGGGAATTGAAAGGGTACGTAGCTTTTGCCAAAATGATGCACACTTGTTTGTAACACATGAGCAAATTGAAAGTGAGTTTAAAAGTGTAGTTAACTTAATTTTAGAGGTTTATAAAGAATTACATATTACAGATTATCATTTTGAATTATCATTAAGGGATAAGGAAGATAAAGTCAAATATTATCCAGATGATGAAATGTGGGAAAATGCAGAGAATACTTTACGTAAAGTTTTAGATGATATTGGAATTTCTTATGTAGAAAAGATAGGAGAAGCTGCCTTTTATGGGCCAAAATTAGATGTGCAAGTAAAGCCTGCTGTTGGAAATGAATATACACTGTCAACCTGTCAACTTGACTTTTGCTTACCTATGAAATTTGATTTAACTTATGTAGATAAAGATGGATCGAAAAAAACACCTGTTGTATTACATCGTGCTGTATTTGGAAGTATTGATCGCTTTATTGCTTATTATTTAGAGGAAACAAAAGGGATTCTGCCAACGTGGCTTTCCCCTGTTCAAGTTAATATTTTGCCTGTCAATAATGCTTATCATTTAGAATATAGTCGTGTTATTTATTCTTTATTAAAAGAGGCTAATATTCGTGTTTCTTTAGATGATAGGGAGGAAAAAATGGGGTACAGAATGCGTGAATCTGTCCTTAAAAAAATTCCACTTACTTTAATACTTGGACAAAAAGAAGTCGATGGAGATTTAATTTCGTACCGTCGATATGGTAGTGAACAAACTTTGACTATGTCTAAGGGAGATTTCATTACTTTATTAAAAGAAGAAATTAAACAGAAAAAATAAGAGGATGACTATTTAAAAAATATTTTAAAAAAGACACATGGTCTTTTTTTTTAATCTATGATATGATGAGTGTGGTGATACGATGGAAGAGAAAAAGAAGGGAAAAAATTGGAAGCGTATACTCATCATTTTCTTAGTTCTTATACTATTTGTATTTGTGGGAATACTATTTTATAGTCACTTTCTTGCTGTAAAAAAGCTTCATGTAAAAGAATATCGGATTGTGAATGAAAATTTAAAGGTTATTCATGGTTATAAAATAGCGCATTTTTCTGATATTCATTTTGGAAAGACAACAAATAGTAATGATTTAAAGAGAATGGTAATTAAGATTAATTTGATGAAGCCAGATCTTTTAATTTTTACAGGAGATTTAATTGATAAGGATACTACTTTAACAGAAAAAGCAAAAGAGGAGATAGAAACCATTTTAAAGGCACTTGATAAGAAGATAGTAAAGTATTGTATTAAGGGAGAAGATGACTTAAAGTTTACTAGTTATGATTTTATTATGGAAAATGCAGGTTTTATATCTCTGGATGATACATATAAGACGCTTTATATAACAAAGGAGGATTATCTTTTGTTAGTAGGTTTAAAGAGTACAAAAAATGCAGAAAGTATAGGAGAAAGATTAGAGGAGGCCAATCATTTTATTTCTTCTTTAGAGGAAAAACCAATGTATTCTATATTTGTTATGCATGAGCCAGATTTTATAGAAAAGATTGATACAGATTTTTATGATTTAGTTTTGGCGGGGCATAGTCATGGTGGACAAGTAGAGATACCCTTTGTAGGAGGGATCGTTTATCCAAAATATGCAAAAAAATATCATCAAGATTATATGAGGATAGGGAAAGCGAATTTTTATATTACAAGTGGAATTGGGACAACAACATATGGATTTAGACTTTTTAATCCCCCCTCTTTTAATTTATATCGCTTAGTCAGTTACTAACATTGCATAAATAGAAATATTGTATTACAATAGAGATAAGATGAAATAGAAATGGTGATAGAATGGCAAAAAAAGACATAATTATTTTTATAGTAGGATCAGTATTGTTGGGCTTGGTTATTTATTTTTTACCAGTGATTGATAGTAAAATTACAGGGAGGAAGTTATACAATGAAGAGGAAGAAGTACCAAGTCAAAAAAGACTAGTGGATAAGTATGTATGCACATTTGGTTCTAATAGTAATTTGCTTCGTTCCAATATTGAAGCTACTTTTTACTTGAATAATAAAGAAGTAACTCGCATTTATACAAGACAAACAGAGACTTATACAAAAAAAGCAGATTATGACAATGCTTTAAAAGGAATTGCTAAGGATAATACTGATCCAGACTATACAGTGAAAGTAATAAAGGATAATATAAATTATACAGTGATTACTACAAAAGGAATTAATATGAAAGTAGGGACAAAGGTAGATTATCCAACATCCTACGAGGAATTGAAAACTTATTTAGAGAAAAATAACTATACTTGTAGTGCCTATTATAAATAGTAAAATTATATTTTTTATGTGATTATGAAAAATAATTTTTTGAAAAAATATATTAAAATGTGATTTAAAATAGTTGACAGGAACAAAATAAATGTGATATATTTAGTTTGTTCGAAGTTATGGGGAATTAGCTCAGCTGGCTAGAGCGCCACGTTTGCACCGTGGAGGTCAAGGGTTCGAATCCCTTATTCTCCACCATAATGTTGCTTAGGACGTCTAAAAATGGTATTTTAGAGCATGTTGTTTAATATACTTAGAGTGGCTAAAAATGTTATTTTAGTTTGATATGCTTAGAATTGCTAGAATAGTCGTTTTAGGGTATATATTTTATTTTCACTTTTAAAACTCTTATAAAACTTGGGAGTGATAAAGGTCTTGAAAGTGAATTTCTAAGAGAGCCGAAAGGCTCTTTCTTAGAATAGTCTTTTGAAAAAAATTTTTAAAACGAGTCTATTTTCATCTTTTTTTTGCAAATGCGTGTAGATGTCTAAAGTTGTGCTAGGATTTTTATGTCCAACACGAGTGCAAGTTGCTTTTATACTAACATTACTATCCATACACATTGTAATGTGTGAATGTCTAAAGTCGTGTATTCTTATTCGTTTCACATTTGCAACTTTACAATAGTGATTTTTATAACGTGTTATATTTGATTCCGACAGTGATTTATTGTAACCGAAAAGGAATTTATTTTTATCAAAAGTGTTAAAATTTTTAATAAATTCAATAAATCCTTTTGCATTTTCGAAATTTTTGATATAATAGTACTTAAGTTTTAGGAGTTCGAATCGTAATTTTAAGTCAATCTTGAATGTACGATTTGAGCTTTTTGTTTTTGGCGAATGAGTTCTTCCTCTACTTTTTGTCTTGTTTATTTGTATGTAGCCTTTGTTGTAGTCATTAAATGTTAACGCAATGCTTTCCCCGAGTCTAACCCCGGTGAAAAAAATAAATTTAAAATACGTTTTATAAACAGGTTCTTTTACTTCTTTTATAAATTTTTTGAACTCTTTTATTGTCCAAAAATCCGAAGTCTTTTCGATAGATTTTTCTTTGATAATAAAACCAACCTCACTAGCTACATTTTTATCCAATTCGAAGAATTTTATACAGTAGTTTAGGATTCCAACCAGAGCAACATATATGCTCTTTTTGTATGAATATGATTTCAATAAACTATCAATTTTTTGTTCCCATTCTAAAACATCTTTTTTTGATATTTGAAATAAGTTTCTTTGTCCAAAAAAAGGCTTAATGTATATATCATATCTAGAGTTTATGGCCCTAACACTATCAAATTTCAAAGATAACTTTATATAGTCTTGATAAGATGAATAGGCTTCATCTAAAATAATTTTTTTCATAGTACACCCCCTTTCTTTAGGTTGTGTATTCTATCACATTTTTTTGATTTGTCAAATTCAACATGATTCCTCATCTCCATTCTATAAAAAAATAATAGCATACTTGACAAGAAAATGAAAGTTATGCTATTTATTAGTTGTTGTAGTTTTTTGTTTGTAACTTCCTATTTTATTCCTTAAATTACTATATTTAACTTTAAAAACAATGTATAATCCAATTAATTTTTTTTCATTAAAAACAAATAACTACATATGACCATACACATTCTAATCTATGGTGTTAACCAAAAAAGGTTGACACCATCTTTTTTTTATGTTACTTAGTAAAATATAAAGAGGCTCTTTAAAAATTCTTAGTGTGAAAGGAGAATGGACATGATTTTAGAGGCTGGAGCAGGTGCAATTGCAACTGTTCAGGATGTTTTTGCGAGTGCGGGACCAGTGATGAGCGGGTTTGTTGGCATGGGGATTGACTTTGTGACTACTTTAGTTAGCAACCCAATCGGACAAATTTTAATCCTACTTCCAATTGGTATTAAAGCAGGTAATTTCATCTTGAGAAAGTTTAAAAGAGCATAGTAGATATGCTCTTTTTTGAAAGGAGTGATTAATTTGATTAATTTTATTTTAGGAATTTCAATTACAATCAATTTAGTGATTATAGCAAGTGCTATTGTTATTTTTCAAAGAAAACAAGAAAAGCGAAGAGATGGCGAAGAGAAAATCTTAAGTCGGTCTACATCGGATTTTGAATCTTTTTGGAGGTAATCTATGAATAGCTTTTTTCGATTAAAAAGAATGACTCACATGCTTATAAATAGATTCTTTTACTTTTTGGCTTTCACTTTAGGATTTGTTTTAGGAGGTGGAACGATTGAAAAAATTACTGGTCTTTTTAGTTCTATTTTCAATTTTTAGTTTAGGTATGATAAATGTCAAAGCTGCATATTGTAACGATGGTAATACTATTAAAATCATGGATGTTTTTGATGATGAACTATATAATGATACAACAAAATTCCGAGGTTCTAATATTGTATTATCACTTTATAAGGAACAATATGAACAGTCATATAATGACTTGTTGGCATATATTAATTCTAATTATAAATACTATTTTTTTGGTTCTAAAGCTGTTTATGTGTGGAATAGAGATGATTTAGCTGTTTATTTTTTAGTTTATAATTTGGAAGAAGACAACACAAATAATATTGCTCTTAGAATAAGACCAACTGATCCAACTCAAGAAATTAATAGCAATGATGTAAAAATGTTTCTCTATGGAGATCTAAAAAGTGGTTTCGATGAAACTAAAAATAGAACAGATGCATATAATTTTCAAGATTCTATCTATCCTCTTGGACAGTATACATCAAGTGATTTTAATACTTATAAAACAATTTCGGGTTGTACTCCACCAATTTCTAAACAATTCTACTCTTCTGGATTGAACACAAATGCGAATGTCATCGTTGCAGGAGAAAGTTACGGAAGGGATATTATATCAAATAGAACAGAGCGCTTTTATCAAAAAGTACAAATAGGAGATAAAATTTACAATGATGGTGATTATATCAATAGAGTTAATAGTAATAAAAATCCTAAGATTTCTTTAAAAAGTTTGACAACTACTGGGGATGAAAGTGGTACTAGAATTGGTATTACTGTTTCTGTAGATTTCAAAATTTTTGATGGTTCAACACGATACTCTTATCTTATTTCTTTCGATGGTGGAAAAACTTGGGAAGATTATCGACTTTCTATGACTTCTAGTGTTTTTACTTTTAGTAAACTTGAGAATTTTGATGCAATTTTTCAATTATACGATAGTAAGCTTGAACAGTCGTATTATACAACCCTTAAAGTCGATAATATAGATATGAGTTATCGCGCGAGATGGCTTTCATTTGAAAGGGATGATTCAAACGATGAGTATACTATTTTTAATGGTATAAACTACCTTGTTTCTACTGAATTTCAAGTTTTAGAAAAATTTAACGAAGTAAACGGGTATCCCTTTGATTTATACTATAGTCGTGATGGAAAAAACTGGCAAAGGCTTCCTCATGGGAATACAAAATTTGTGGTTCATTCAAACGCACCAACCTATTTTTTATATAGAGAAAAAACTAGTGGTTTCCGAGTTTTTCAATCAACTTATACAGCATCTTGTTTTAAAGAAACTAGTCTTTTAGGTGAAATAATTAATTTTGATGAAGAACAACCTACAGATGATACATACGTAGTGTATGCAACATTCGTTAATTACATACAGACACACTCATATTGGATTAAAGAGCAGGGGGAAGAATACCAACAGATAAATCCCAATACTTCAAATGGAATGCATCGATGGATTACAACTGAAAAGAAAACATACTGTGCTAAAATAACTGAGAAAAACGATGGTTCAAAAATACTTCAGGAAAAGTGTCATACAGTACAAGGATTAAGGGTTGTTGAAGACATGAATTCGTATACAGATGTTATTATTGACTTTATTGATAATCAAAGAAATAATCTTGATAAAATAAGGGATTTAATTCAACGTATGTACGATGGACTTCCTGTTCTTATAAAAAATTTTTTAGTATTTAGTTATTTTCTATTTTGCATGAGCGCAATTATTTGGAATATAAGAAAGTGATGTGGTACGATGGATGGAATAGTTAATTTTATAGCTAATATTGCTAACTTTTTCGGGGATACGTGGAAGTTTTTAGCAAGCATTGTAGAAGTAGTAAAAGCACTCTATAAAATAGTTGTTTCCTTTTGTTCTTTTTTTCCTACACCATTTAAAGAAATGACTCTTTTTACAGTCGGGATTATTTTTACTTTAACAGTTTGGAGGTTAAAGCGATGATCGATGTTATTTATCAATTTTTTATGATTGCTGTTAATATGATAATTTCTTTGTTTGAAATCGAAATTCCTTTTTATCAAGACGAAACAATTTCTTTGGGTACATTTATCATAATCATTTTAACTTTTGGTACAGTAATAGGATTTGTTATGCAGTTTTTACACGGAAAAAAGCAAATAGGAGGAGGAAATAAAGATGAATGAGTTGAATTTAGATACATTCTGGAGAGAGTTATTCCCCATTTTTGAGGGAAAATTCGAAGCATTTTATATTCTATTAGACATAATAACAATTTATGCTATAGCATATTGCTTCATTTGGCTTTTGCGTGGAATCCGTAGTACGTAATTAGGAGGTTTTCTTATGTGGATTAATATACAAGATTTTTTAATAATATCGCAAAGTCAATTTAATACGTTAATAAATAACTTAAACCTAGATTTAGTAAGTTCTAGTGATATGTATTTACTCACGTATTTATTTGCTAATTTTTTCGCTTATTTTTTAATCGGAGTTGTGTGTTTGATTGCTTATCGATTTGTGCATAGTTTAATGCCATGGAATTGGAGGAGAAAATATTTACAATGATGTCACATATTACATATTTATCGTACTGTCTAATAAGCTTCTTTTGTGTTTATAAGTGGATTAGACATATTGATAAAAAGGAAAGAAAATACCTAAAACAATGGGAAAAAGAATACGTAGAAGCTTATGCGGAGATTTGGAAAGAACAGTATTTTTTAAGACTTGCTGAAGAAAAAAAATTGAAGGAAATTGCAAAAAAAATGGAGGAAGAAAAAGCAGATCAGAAAGAACGCTTAAAAAACGTTAAAATCGAGGATGAGGAAGAATTTATGCTTGATTACGATAAACATATGCAGAAAGCGGAAGAAACATTGATAAAAGAAGAGGATATGTCATGATTTTTTATGTCGTCATTTATATAGCAACTTTTATAGCAGAATTCTATGCTACAGAAGTTATCCTAAAACGAAAGGACAACGTATTCTGTCAAGTTTTTTGCCCTCCGGGAGGTGGGAAAACGACGATGAGTGCTGATATTGTGAGAAAAGCTTTGCGTGAAGGAAAGAAAGTGTATTCAAATAAACCTATTGTGGGTGCTACATGCTTTGAAATGAAAGACTTGGGAAAATATGATATAAGAAATTGCACACTTCTAATCGATGAAGCAGGCAGTGACTTAAGCAATCGTAACTGGCAACACAATCTAAACTTAAATCAAATAACTATTTTAAAATTGCATAGACATCTAAACATCGATGTTTGGCTTTTTTCACAGGATTACGGCGATGTCGATAACAAGTTCCGTGAGCTTACAACAAGCTTGTATATGCTAAAGAAATCTATCATCCCGTTTCGCATTGTAGCACGTGGAATTGTAAAAAAAGTAGATCTGTTCAACGGGAAAATAGTTACATATTATGACTGGGATAGACTTAATAAGTACAAGTTTTGGACTGTGCCTAACTGGGCTTACTTCAACACGGCTCAAGTCGGATTGATACTACCACGGAAAGTGTGGCACAAATACCGCAAGAAGGACTGTGATTAAAATTTTTTAATATATATACGTTAAGTATATATATTAAATTTCGGAATGAATGTGAAAAGTAGGGAGGTTTGCGAAGGAGGGCGAAGAAATGCTAAAAATGTTCTGTATGTGCTTGATTCTAGTGCTTATAATGTACTTTCATTTCAACGTTTATCACTAAAATTCGACTAAATTTGCATTTTCTAGTGAACAATGATAAAATAAAAGCGGTTTTTAGATGTATAACCAACCTACTTTATATCTAAAAATTAACATTTTACCGGGAGCCTTTATCTCCCTTTTTTGTGCTTAAATCTAACGAACTTAAGCAGGTAATTGTCCACAAAAGCAATAAAAAAGTGCTTAGAATTCGTTTTATAGTACTTCTTTTTTTTCGTTATTGTCAATTTGCCCATAAAAATACTAAATGTTCGCTTTTTTAAAAAACGTTGACCCCGACAAAAAAGACGGTCACCCCCGACAAAAACGACGGTCACCCCCGACAAAAATGGCGACCGCTATATAGTATATATATATAATATAATTTATTATAGAATAATATAATTAATAATATAATTATAATAATAAACACGCACGCGAGAAAAAAAGAAGAATTTTATCTTCTTTGTTCGCTTTTTTGAATGCTATTTATCATCTGTTAATTTCTATCTTCATCAAGCAATAAATTTTGTATGTCAATAAAGTCTTCAAAATTCATAAAACTCCTTAACTCTTCAAAAGTAGTAAAGCTCTACTATACAACTTTTTCATCTCTTTTAATTCTGCAATGTTAAAATCTATTCCTTGTCCACTAACATAAATATTCTCATTTTTCTCCTCCAATTCTGCAAGTATGTCTTTAACCAATTTTAAATTCACTTTGATTGTATCTTTATACTCACAACTTTCAGATAGAAGCTTATAAGCACCTTTTAATCTTTCAACTCTTATTTTCATATTATCCCTACTTTCTAAATTTACTAATTTAATCATAATAATTT
>CATOJL010000011.1 GCA_951800155.1 uncultured Bacilli bacterium
TCAATGATATTACATTAAAAGCAAATTATACACCAATTTCTTACTCTATAAAGTATGATTCAAATGGTGGGAATGGAGCAATGGAAAACTCTAGTATAAAGTTCGATCAAAACTATAAATTGCCTCTTAATACATTTGAATTTATTGGTAAGAGATTTATAGGATGGTCTTTAGAAAAAAATGGAAAAGTTATTTATAAAAATGAAGATTCTATTATAAATTTAACTTCTACTAATAATGAACAAATAACTTTATATGCAAAGTGGAAAACCATTTATTATGATGTTGTTTATTATGATTTTAATAATGAAATTATTCAAGATGAAAAAATACCTTATAATGGTATTACAATTCCACCTGTTGCTAATAGACGTGGATATACTTTCCTAGGCTGGGATAAAGATAATTTTATTATAACAGGAGATATTTCTTATTATCCAAAATATAGTAAAAATAGTTATACAATTCAGTATGATCTAAATACTAATGATTTAGATAACATAAAAGAAATTAACTATGACGTAGAAACGGAAGACTTTTCTCTGCCTATTCCAGAAAGAAAGGGTTATACCTTTGTAGGTTGGAAAAATAAAAAAACAATTGAGATTAAGCATGATGTTGTAATTCCTAAAGGTACTATTGGCAATAAGAATTATATTGCTGTATGGAAGTCTAATGAATATGAAATAACATTTGATGCTATGGGGGGAAATATGGAAGATACATCATTTTTTATTTCCTATGACAGTCTATATGGTGATTTGCCTTCAGCAAAAAAAGATGGATATACTTTTGAAGGATGGTATTATCAGGAAGAGCATGTTACAGAAGATACTGTACTAGAAAAAGATTATAATCATACTTTAACTGCTAAATGGCAAGTGATAGATTATACAATACAATATAATTTGAATGATGGTACTACTTCCGAACTAAAGGAATCATATAATATTGAATCTGAATCATTCATTTTACCTAAACCAACAAAAGTAGGTCATACATTCTTAGGTTGGACGGGAACAGAGTTAGATTCTCCAACTATTGAAGTTACAGTATCACAAGGTTCTTTTGGTAATAGGAAATATGAAGCAAATTGGTCTAAAAATAATTATACAGTTAATTATTTTGTTAATAACTCTTTATGGATGCAAAAAACAGTTGGATATAATGATAATATTGAAAACTTAAATGCACAAAGTGCATTAGATGGTTACCATACATTTCATGGCTGGAACAATTGGATAGATAAGATGCCCAATCATGATATTAGTGTTTATGCAAATGTTACAGAAGCATATTGTAAGTTAACCACAGGTCATGGTGCATATGGAAATGCTTCAGGATTATTAAATGTATTTAAAGCTGCTGGTTGGACAGGAAATATTATGGAAGCTCTTCCTAGTTATCCAAATAATTATTTAGTTATGACAGATTATACTTTAACTAGGTATCAAGCTGAAGTTCAGAAAAATTATATTGCTTCACATACCAATTATACAAATTATAATTTTCCATATCTATACTGGGTAGCAATTAATTGCACGAATGGATATGGGGAAGCATGGACTAGACCATTAGGGCAAAGCCACTTTAATTAAGATAGAAAAGGAGAAATTATGTTTATAATAATAGGATTGATAGTTCTATTTTTCTTCCTTTTTCTCCTTTCTGCTTGTATTGTATCAGGTAGATGCTCCAGAATGGAAGAAGAACAAGAATTGAAAAAAGTAAAATAGAAAGGAGAAAAACACCATTAATTTATATCAAAAGGTATTAGAAAAAGCAAATATAGTTGATGTAATGAATTACTATGGTGTACAATTTCAACATAACAAAGCATTGTGTCCTTTTCATAAGGATAACAATCCTAGTTTTATGTTAAAACCACAGAAGAATATTGTTACTTGTTTTTCATGTGGAGTTACGGGCAATGTTATTTCGATTGTCCAAAAGTATGAAAAATTGATAAATCATAATCCCATCAAGTTAAATGAAGCAATAAAAAAGATAGTAGAAATATGCAATTTAGACATTGATATATCTTCATTAAAAAATTTTAAAGAAGATAACCAGTATGTTGTTAAGGCTAGAAAGTATTCAGATGAAGATAAAAAATTATTGGATGTGAATAAGCATCTAGCGGATTTATTTCACTATTGTTTAGTTACTCCAACAGAATTAAATAAGGATGGTAATATTCCCCTTGAATATCTCCATAGCAGAAATATATCAGATGAAATGATAAAGGAGTTAAAACTTGGTTTTATTCCTAAAGGAACAATCTGGAAAATTTATAATAATCCTAATTCTAAAATTACTAAAGATCAGCTTCAGGAATTAGGCTTCATTCGTAAGACTGAATCTGGAGCTTATGAAGCTTTTCAAGATAGAATAGTGTTCCCTATATGTGATGAAAAAGGAAATATCATATCTTTTTCAGGAAGAACAATAACTGAAGAAACACCAAAATATTTACTTCCTACAGACAACAAGATATTTCACAAGAGAGAATTACTGTATAACTTCAATTATGCAAAAAACTTTTCCTATAATGATGAAATTATATTAGTAGAGGGTTATATGGACGTAGTTGGTGCAAAAAAATTAGGTTTTGAAAATGTTGCAGCAATTATGGGAACTGCATTAACTGAAGAACAATTAAATTTAATACGATCTAATCGTTCTTCCATAACATTAGCTTTAGATAATGATTATAATAAAAACGAAAATGTCGGAAGAAAAGCAATGTTAGATAAGATTCCAGAATTATTAAAAAAGAATATAAAAGTATCGGTAATTGACATATCTAAGTTTGGAGATATAAAGGATTTTGGTGATTTGGGTGATACTGAATTAACAATGGTTGATATTCTAAAACAAAAACAAAGTGGCTTTTCATTTCTTCTAGAGTATAAATATTTTGAAAATAAAAACTATGATCCCGAAGTAATTCATGATGTTTTTAAACAACTAAAAAAAGATGGATTAGTAAAAAATACGCTAGATGAATCCATGTATAAAAAATATTTGGAAAGTCATACTAATTTTACTAAAACTGAAATGGATGGTATATTGTATCCGAAGAGTATTTTAGAAAAGGAAGATACCTATAATAGTTTTACTGTAAAAGCTATTTCTAACTTTTTATATCAGCAAGTAAAACAAGAAGCTAGTAATAGAAAAGACAAATTATTACTTGCATTTTTTGAAAGTAATCCAAAAGAAATTTCAGATTCTATTATAAAATTGTTTGAATCAAATCCATCTACTTATTTACTAGAAGATCAAGTGAATATAAATGTAGTACAACTATTAAATGATTATTTAAAAGATAACAAAACATATTCTGATTATGAATCATTGAATCGTTTTACATATGTAAATGTATTTGATGAAACATATATCAAGAACGTGAATGGAAGTGCTAAAGTAACACTAACTGACTACCAAAAACAACAGGTTATCAAACAGTTTGAAGAAACTTTAGAAAATCAGGATAAGTTATCATTAGAGGAAGTTGAAGAATTATATATTGTTAATTCAATGGATGATATAGATGGAATCTTACCTTTTCAAAATAAAACAGCAGAAATATTTAGAGATAATATTAAAGAGTTTATGTTTCTTAATCGAGGAAAGATGTCTTTCTTTAAATATGGTAATTTGCTTTCAAAAGAAGAAAAAGAATTTGTTTTAGATTCATTTAAAGGTAAAAATGGTAATTATAAAACCATCCTTCTTTATAATAATTTGGATAATGCTTTATCATTAGATAAAAATAATATTACTCCTGTTATAGAAGAAAGCAAAGAGCCATCTCCATTAGATATAGAAGAAGATAAGACAACCGAATATAGATTTTCTATAAATAAAATGCTTTTAGTTAGAGAATTTGAAACGGAAACACACTATTTCGTACGTATTCCTGCAACAGAAGCAAAAAAATATTTTTATATTCCTAAAGAAGAGTGTGAATGGGTGGAGAGTGGAGAAATTTTTTACACTACATTAAGAGCAGAAGAATCTTATGATATATATAACCGATCAGGAGAGTTTTTGGAAACAAAAAGTTATCATCAATTAAAACATTATTGGGATGATAAGACAAAAACAGAAGAAAATAGCCAGAAAGATAATGACGAAGTATTAGAAAAAAATGAAAAGACAAATAGTTTTAGTAATAGTTCTCATTCCCCCAAAAATCCTTATTGTAAAGTTTACCATTCTAGAATGCACGTGGAAACAGAAAAAGGATTTTATTTTAAAACAAATGATCCTAAAGTATTAATATTTGCAGATAAAAAGATTTGTAATTGGAATGAAGATAAAAGCTATTTAACAATAGAACCTAGAAAAGGAGCGTTCTCTAATACAGGATTATCGAAATATAGTTTAGATGGTTATAAAAAGACTTATGAAGGGAAATTATCCTTTAAAGAAATTGGAAATTATTTAAAAGTATTTTATCCACAATCTCAAAGGAAAAATATCCTATCTATATCAGTAAATAAAGAAAAGTGTTCATTCAATACTAATTTTATCCATATACCTTTAGAAGTAGATGATCTTCTAGGATATATAAAGGCAAACATTATTAAAACTAAAATGGACAATGAAAACGTTATACTAGAACTTGAAAAGAATGAACAAGTGTCATTTTATTCGGAAGATGGTAAATACGTTAAGCAATATGATATGTCAAGGATATATAATGCTTATAATCAAATGAAAAATAAAATAATAGAATTTCCATCACAAAATATAGAAGTACCTTTAGAAAGGGAGGTAGCTTAGAATGGATGGTAATGCAAAGCATGACTTAGAGCATACTAGTGAAAAGACGGTGACTGTCTCTGCTAAAACAACCAAAATACTAACTAGATTATTCGGCAAGTTTCTTATTAAGGCAAATAAGTTTTATCAGAAGCATTTTTCATCTTCTATGAAAGCTCTAAGAAAAGATGGAGCAACGAAAGAATTGTATGTATCTCCACCGTTAACAAAAGCAGAAGCAAAACAAGTTATAGCAGCTGCAAGAGAAAATGAAGTTCTTGTTGGTGTTCAACAAATGTCTCCAGATGGAGAAAAGGGCAAAAATAAATCCCTTCACAAACAAGAAAAACTAGCTCATAATGAAATTAAATATCAAAAGTGGGATAAAAGAAAAACTAATGCTAAAGTAAAAATTCTTCGTAACTTTTACAAAAAAAAAGCAGAAAAATATAAGGAATTATCTTTATTAGATGAACAGATTAATAGAGGTAGATTATCTCGTAATCAGGTAAATTGTGACAAATGGGTAAAAAGAGCAAAATCAGTGGAAAAAATTCCTATCTTGAAAGATTATTGTAAAGATCAAGTTACTAAGTACAGATACAAAGCTGAGTTAGAAAAGCAAAAAAATAAAGATGAACGTTATGTTATTCTTGTTAATAAAAGTAAAGTTGGATTTTTAAATGAACAACTAGAAAAAATCCCGCCTAGCAGATTAAAACGTCTCAAAGAAGATGAGTTAGAAGACATCAATAAAGATGGCGTAGTAGATGAAAGAGATTATGAAGTATTAAAATCACGAAGCATGAATCTAAAACCTGAAGAATTAGAAAAAATTGGAGATGATTTTGGTACTTGTATGGTTCGTGATTACAAAAAGAATTATTGTACCCAAAAAATCACGAAAGAACAGTATTGTGAAATTAGAGAACAATTATTTTCATTACCAAGTCATGGAGCATGTGTTTTAAATGATAAAGAAGTATTAATTGCAATTCGATCAGAAGACTTAGATACTTATCGAGAATATGCTCCTTTAGATAGAAAAATAAAGGAGTATGGTGAATTTGGAGCTAGAGATATAAGGACAGAAAAAAATGCAAATGATGTAATCAATTTAGAGATTGATAATGCTAAAGAATTTAAAGCGTTTAAAGAAAAGTATCAAGGCAAAGACTTTCTAGCACAACATAATGAAAATGGAAGTTATGATGTTTGGGTAAGGGAAGTTGATACAAAAGACTTGATAGAAGATGTTAAAAAAAAATCCACAACAGCCAATTTGTTAGAAGAAGCAAATAAATTTGTTGAAGAACAAAAGGAAAATATACCTTTAGAAAATGTTTTAGAAAAGGATGAAGAAGAATATGCTCGTTAAAAGAGAACATAAAAGTAGTAAGTGGATTATCCTTTTAATTGTCTTAATTATCTCATATTACGCATTACGTGTTAGTACTCTAGTAGAATTGAATAATGGTGAATTTAATGTGGATTTTTTATCAGAAGCATTAGATAATTTGCATATCCTTACTACTCCTGTTATAATAAATTCTAAGACATTAGGTATATCTGCATTTGTAGGATTATTTTGCTGGATGATTATAGAGACATATCTTAATCAATCTAAGAAGAATATACAAGAAAACACTTATGGCAGTTCAGATTGGGAAGAATCAAAATCAACTAATATTTACAGAGATAAAATTTTTGAAAATAATATTATATTTACAGATACAGAAATGTTTTCTAAAAATATGAAAATTTCAAAGAGAAATAGGAATGTTCTACTTGTAGGAAGACCTGGGACTGGTAAATCAAGATTTTTCTTTAAAGGAAATCTTTTAAATGCAAATGGTGAAACAATTGTAGTAACAGATCCGAAAGCGGAATTGTTAAGAGACTGTGGTATGTCTTTGGTTAATAAAGGATATACCATAAAAGTACTCAACTTAGTTGAAAAGTGGAAATCCGATCATTTTAATCCTTTGATGTATATCAAAAAAGTTCATAAATATGTTCCAGAAGGGCAAAATATGGTTGATAAAGAATGGATTCAAGAAGATGATGTTATGACACTTATAAACGTCATTATGCAAAACACTAAGTCTGAAACCATTGAAAGCAGTACAGGTGATCCGTTCTGGGAAAAATCCGAGATGCTTTTTCTACAAGCAATCATATATTTTATTATCTTTAATTATGATGATAAAGATAAAAACTTTAAAACAGTTCTACAGCTCATCCGTTTAGCAGAACCTGATAAAGAGGGTAAATCTCAATTGGGTAATATGTTTGCAAAATGGGAAAGTGAAGATCCGAACAATATCGGTGTGAAACAATGGAAACATTTTAAAGTATCCGCTTCTTCTCCAAAAATGATGTCAACGATCATCATGACTGCATCCGCTCGACTTGCTCCATTTAATATTTCTGAAATAGAAGATATGACAGTTAATGATACAATGGAATTGAATAGAATAGGCAAAAAGGGTGAAGAAGGTAGAGTAGCTTACTTTATTATTACTAGTCCTAATGATTCTAGTTTTAACTTTATTGCAAATGTAATGTATACTCAAATATTTTCTATTATTGATAGAAATGCTTCTTTAAATAATGGTTCTCTAGCAACTGCTTGTCAATTATATATGGACGAGTGGGCACAGCTAGGAACAATTCCTAGATTTTTAGAAATGTTGGCATACGTTCGTGGACTTAATGTTGGTATAGTAATAGCAATTCAAAGTTTAAGTCAGATTAAGAAAGTGTATAAAGAATATTGGGAAACCGCTTTAGATTGCTGTGATTACGTTCTGTTTTTGGGTTCAAGGTCTAAAGAGACTTTGGACTATTTCAGCAATATGCTAGGCAAAAAGAGTTGGTACAAGAAATCATCTGGGCGTACTTACTCTAAACAAGGCTCAAGTTCTTATAATTGGGATATTGTAGGAAGAGAGTTAGCACAAATAGATGAGATTGCACGAATGGAGAAAGATTACTGTATTTTTCTTGCTTCAGGATTAAGACCGTTTTATTCTAAATTATATGATATAAAAAAGCATCCTCGGTATAATGAATTATTTGAAAGTTGGGATGAAAAAAATACCATTCAAAATAAATACGATCATTTGAAACAAAGGGAAGTTACAAAAGAAATTAGAAAGCAACAACAATTATTTCAGGAGTTAGGATTAGGTTTTGTAAAAGTAAAACCAAAATTTGAAGCTAAAAAATTAACTATGTATGAAGAAGAGCATTTAACAGATGCTGTTTTTTTGTCCTCTAAAAGTTTAACAGATAGATTACTTGAGGGTAAATAAAAAAATTGAAGTTAGAATTATTTTTTTTGATTTAAAAATTTACGAGTGTGTATTAAATAACAAGAAAGGAAAATATTATGAAAAAAAATAATCTAGCAGTAAATAAAGTAGTTAAAAAGTTAGTAAATGCTTTTAATATAGGATTTTGTTCAATTTTACTTGGTACAACAAGTGTATATGCAGCAGGTAGTAATACAAGTAGTATTGACGGATTTATTAGTTTTGTTTGTGATTGGTTATTCAAAATAGGTGGAGTGGTTGCATTAGTAGGAGCTGTAATGTTTGCTCTTGGATGGCAAAGGGAAGATGCAGAAGGAAAGTCACGAGGTCTTATGACTATGATGGCGGGATTTATGGTTATAGCAATTAGTCAATCAAAAGGTTTATTTGGTCTATAAAATGAAGTGTCCTATAAAGGAGGGATTTTAAGTGGCAGGACTAATTGAGAATCTATTTAAAATTTCTTTTAAAATTTTGGGATTCAAAATAGATATTTCAGATTTTGTAGGTACAATTAGAAGACTGTGTAATTGGAATACTATTACTGGTACTAGTATTTGGTCTATTGCATCAGGTATCCATTCAGTAATTGTTCCCATAGGTCTCAGTCTTCTCACCTTGTTTTTTCTAATTGATTTAACTAAAAAGGTAATGGAGTTTGAAAGGCTTAGCTGGGAAAGAGTAGTATTTACTTGTATCCGTTTTTTAATTTTTAAAATGCTAATTGAAAACTCGTTTGAATTGTTAACATCCATTATGACTATTACCAATGATATTTTAACAAAAGTTACCGCCACAATATCATCTTCGGCAAGTGTTCCAGATTTGGCAAAACAAATGGGGGATCTTGTTCGTAATGCAGGTGGATTTATTGATAGAGGATTTATGGGTGTTATTATCCTAATTCTTTATATACCATTCATGGGAACATTAATTGGTGTTTTAGTACAAGTTTTTTTACGAATTGGTAAACTAATTTTATGCTTCAGCTTTTCTCCTATTCCTATTGCTATTGGTACTTGGGAAGACGGACAAAATGTAGCAAAGAGATTTATAATGTCTGCTATTTCCTTAGGAATTGAAGCATCTATGATTGTAGTGGCAACTGCTATATATTCATTAGCTTTATCATCCTTAACAGATGCGTCATCAATATCAACTATGATTGGCATCATGTTCTTAAATGGATTCTTAATGGCAATGATTTCAATTACAGGAAACTTATCAGACAAATGGACAGGAGGTTAATATATGGATCATATAGAGCCAAGAGTACATGATGAAATCAAAGATTATCGTGAGAAGTTTTATAATTTTACTTTGAGACAATGGATATTCGGAATTTTAATAGTACTTACTACCGTTCCATTATATCTCATTTTATCTCCAAGAATTGGATCGGATTTAGCTGGATGGATAGTTATAGTAATTGCTATTCCAGTCGGATTCTTTGGATTCATCCCAGTACAGGGATTACCTGCTGAAAAAATTATATTTTACTGGAAACGTAATTATATTAATTTCTCAAAACCTATTTTATATAAAAGTGAAGAAGATTTATTAAAAGAAAAACAAAATAAGAAACATTCTAATAAAAACAATTTAGTAAACAAAAAAGAATTAAAGAATCAAAAGAAACAAGAAATTTTAAAACAAAAAGAACAAAAGAAAGAACGTAAAAAACAACGTGAAATTGCTCGTGCAAAAAGGAAGTTTGGCGTAAATCAATTGAATACTTCTTATGAGACTTATACATTTAGTCAAGAAGAAGCAGAGGTTTTAGTGAAGTTGGCAAATATGGTAGTAAGAAAGGAGAATACTACAAAATATGAAGAGCCAAGTGAAGAAAGTAAACCGCAAGAAGAAAAAGGAAAACAAGAAGAAAGTAATTCAGAAAATATTTCTTCCTAAAAAAGCACAAGATATTGTCTCTTTCCTTTTTAAAGAAGTAGATGAAAAAACTAGTATATTTAAAATATCAGATGATGAATATTCTATTTGTATTGAGTATTCAGATGTATCCTTTGCAAAAGCAAATGATGAAGAAGCAGAAAACATCTTTTTTAAATGGTTAGACTACCTTCATTCTTTTAGGGAAGATGTCCATATTGAAGTAGTAAATGCTAGTACACCTATAAAAACTGAAAAATTTCGTGAGAAATTTATATTTGATACTTCTAATTTACAAGATGATAATCAAATAAAAATGGCAGATGAGTTAAATACATTAATTACAAACTCACTAGGCACAAATGAAGAAACATTGCTTAACAAAAGATTTATAGTTTTATCTTTAAAAGCAAAAAGCTTTTTAGAAGCAAATGCTTTATTTTTAAATATTTATTTAAAAACAGAACAGAAATTTAAAGAGTTAAAATCTAAAGTGAGACTTGTACCTGTTAAGGAAAGATTGAAATTTATTCATGATTTTTTAAACAACAGAACTTTAGAAGATAAAAAGATAGATAATATTATTACTTATGCAAAAGAAAATAGCATTACTTTATTTGATGCAATGTCTCCTAAGTCTTTTGATTTAAGAGAATCAGACTTCATGGAAATTGATGGTAAATTCTTACGTGTATTATATGTTTCTAAATTACCAAAGAGTATTACTCCACGCTTTTATAATCGAATTACTACTTTGGAAAATATCAATTTAATTACGACTTTAAATATCACCCCAACTAATCCCGCTAAGATGATGAAGCAAGTGGATAAAAGCTTATCTGCTATGGAGACTGAAAGATTAGAAAAAATAAAAAAGGCAGGTAAAAGTAATTTAGACTATGAATATGTTAAGGACAAAAAATTAGAAACTCGTATCTCTAATGCTCAGCAATTACAGTATGATTTACAAAAAAATAATCAAAAGATTTTTCAGAACAATTTCTTAGTATGTATTTCTGCTAGTAGTTTTGAAGAATTGGAAGATCAAACTGTAAGAGTTCATGAAGTTGCATCAGAAATGCTTATTGAAATGAAATCTCTTCTTTGGCAACAATTAGAAGGATTACAAAATTTGTTACCATTAGGACACAATAACCTACAATTTCAACGTACTCTTACAAGTGAAGCCACCGCAGCTAATGTTCCATTTAATAGTAAAGACTTTCTTCACGAACAGTCTCTTTTTTATGGTATAAATTTGGTTAGTAAAAATGCCTTATGTTGTGATAGAAAAAGATTAATCAATGGTAATGGGTGTGTTCTTGCAACCAGTGGTGCAGGTAAATCATTTTGTGTAAAAACTATTATAGAACAAATTCTTTTACGTTATCCCGAAGATAATGTAGTAATCATAGATCCTATGCAAGAGTATAATCTTCTCGAAACATTTCATGGACAAAAGATTACTATTTCTACTACATCAGATACTCACATCAATCCGTTTGATTTAGATTTAAACTATGGATTAAGTGATGGAGGTAAAAATGATCCTTTAAAAGCAAAGACTGAATATATCATAGCTTTTTTTGAAAGTATTGTATCTTCTGGAGGATTATCAGGAGGGCAAAAGACTATCATTGATCGTTGCACTAAGTTAGTATTCGAAAAATATGAAGAAAGTAATTATTCAGACAAGTCATTGATTCCAACACTTCCTATTTTTTATGATACTTTAAAAGCACAACCAGAAAAAGAAGCTCAAGATCTTGCACTCATCATAGAAAGATATGTTGTAGGTTCTTTAGATATATTCTCTAAAGATACAAATGTAAATATTAATAATCGTCTTGTTTGTTTTGATATTAGTGAGTTATCATCTTCTCTTCGTACAACAGGATATTTAGTTGTATTAGATTATATTCAGAATCGTCTAGCAGCTAATAAAAAATTGGGAAAGTACACTTGGATCTTTATAGATGAAGCTCATATTTTATTAGCTAATCAATATTCAGCTCAATATATTGCTAATTTCTATAAAACTGGACGTAAGTTGTTAGCCATGAATACTATTATTACACAAAACATATCAGATGTTTTAGAAAATGATATGGGTAGAAAAATGTTATCTAATTCTGAGTTTGCAATTATATTAAAACAAAAAGCATTAGATTTACCGCATATATGCGGTATTTTTAATATTAGTGAAGAAGAAGCCAAATATGTCGAAGGTGATCCTCCCAGTGGACAGGGCGTATTAGTTTATGGCTCTGATAAAGTACCTTTTGCTAACCGCATTCCAAAAGATTTCTATTTATATCAAGTTAATAATACTGATAACCAATTTCAGGGGAGATAGCTATGTCAAAAAATGATACAAGTAGAGATACATCAAAATCTATTGATAGGTTATCTTCTTTTTCTTCCCATACATTTGAAAAAGCATTTGACTATTTAGATAAAGGAGCAAAAAAAGCATCTGATTTTAAGGAATATTTGCATACTAAAAAACAAGAAGAAGAGAATGAAACCCCAGAAAATGATAATGAAAATCAAGAACAAAAGCAAAGTGATAATACTGAGTATCAATCTAGGCTAAAAACGAATGAAGAGCAAGGTGAATCTACTCATTCAAATAATGAATCACCTTCTAGTAGAATAAAAACAAATATTAATAATGATTCTAAAGAATCAAATGTTGAGGCAGCTCAAGTAGAAGAACATCAAAGTAGAATAAAAACAATGGTTACTAATAAAGTAAATAAAACTTTTGGTTTTAAAGAAAATCAAGGAAAAGTATCTAAAACGGTTACAATAGCTAGTAAAACAGGAAAAGGTATCTCTAAGGTAAGTAGAGTTGTTACCAAAGCATCAAGAGAATTAGATAAAGCTATGTCACAAGATGGTACAGGTAAAGATTATCTTCAAGCAAAGATGGGAAGAAAAACAAAAAAAACAGCATCAAAATTTGGTAAAAAACAAATCAAAAAAGTTAACAAAAAAGTAACTAAACCATTATTAAAACAATTAGTTAAAATAACTAAAACAGTTATAGTGAAATTATTAAAGATGTTAATTAGTCTTCTTGGAATGTTAGCTGAAGTAATTATTCCTCTTGCCTTAGTTATTATCATTATAGGTTCTGTTTGCTCCATATTTGGAAGTAGTGGAAGTGATAATCTTATACCAGATTATAAAAGTTATATGAGTTCTATCCAACAAAGTTATGATGAAGATGTTAATAAATTTATGAGAGAAAATCCAAAAGGTGTAGTAGTAGGTGTTAAAGGAAGTTATGGAGAAATTGATTGGAGGATTCCTTTATCTATTTTTCAAGGAACAAATGCTTACTTAGAATACGATCAAGCAGAGAAAGATTTATTAAAAAAATTTAATGATGCTGGTTTATTTGAAAAGCATGAAATTGTTGAACAAATAGTTTATGACAAGGATGAATCTGGAAATACTGTAGAAAAAACTACAAAAGTTATGATTATTACAAATGGAACATTTGAAGATTATATGTCATGGTGTAGAGATAATTTTTCAGTTATATCTGACTTTAATAAAAAGAAAAGAGTTTTTACTACAACTCAAACTTATTTTACAAGTGAACAATTAGAAATTATTAATCTTCTATATCAATCTAATGATTTTGCTGAATTATTAGGAAGTGATTTTAAAAGTAAGAATCCAGTATTTGGTACTGTGGATAAAGAAATTAATTTAGATAGTGAGTTCTATAATTCTAGGAATGTATTAACTACATCAGGATTCAAGGGACAGTGTACATGGTTTGCATATGGTAGAGCATTAGAAGTATCTAATCTTCCTATGCCAACAACTGATGCTCAAACTTGGTTAACTAAAGCAATTACAATGGGATATAAAACAGGTACTCAACCTTCTACTTATTCTGTTGTAGTTTTAATGGGAAGAAAGCATGGACATGTTGCGTTTGTTGAAAGTTATGACGGACAAAAGATTACTATATCAGAAGGAAATACAAGCAATCCTTGTAGTGATGGATCTTGCAGTCAAGTAGAGTATGCTAAAAACCATGCAAATGAAATGGTAAAAGTAAGAACCTATAATTCCTATGCTGATTACTATAATGCAAATAAGAGAAGTGGTCTTTCAGTTATAGGATTTATATATTTAAAATAGAATAGGAGATATTTATGTCAAAGAAAAAATTGATAATTTTATTAGTAGCTGTTTTTATTTCATGTAGTTTAGTTTCTGTTTTCTTTAGAAATCAAAAATCTCAAAGAGAAGATATAAAAGTAAAAGAGCAAATAAGTAATGAACAACACCAACAAGAAGTATTAAAAAGTGATATTATTGTTCCAAATCTTATATTAACTCAGGATAAATTAATCATGTATCAAGGAGATCAAATCAATTATGCTTCATTTATAGAAGAAGCATCTGATAATTTAGAAGGAGATTTAAAAGATAAAGTTACCTTTAAAGAAATAGATACTTCAAAGTTAGGAGAACAATTTATTGAATATGAAGTAAGTGATACAGCAGGAAACATTACAAAAGCAGTTCTTCAAGTCATTATAAGAGAAATGCCTTCTTTTAAAAATGATTAAACAATAAGAAAGGAGAAAGAAAATGTCTGATGAAGAGTTATTAAATAAGTATCATCATTATATTAAGAAAAGGCGGATTGTTATTTCTCTTCTCCTTTTCTTTTTGATTATAATTGCTGCTGTAATTATACATTGTTTTCCTAGAATTTCTCAGGATGATTCAGTAATAATAGAAAAGGAAATCGACTCTACTCCACCTGTTATTACATTAAAGACTACAAACATCAGTATCTATCAAAATGAAGCTATAGATTATTTAAGCTATATAGAAAGTGTTCAAGATGATAAAGAAGGAGATTTAAAAGATAAAGTTGCTTTTAAAGAAATAGATACTTCTAAGATAGGTACTTTTGAAATTATATATTCGGTATCAGATTCATCTAACAATATGAGTCAAAGCAAGTTAACAGTTGAAATAAATGAAAAAAATACAGAACCATTACCACAAGAAGAAAACAACAATTCTTCTAATAGTCATTCTTCTAGTACCTCTTCTAATAACAATAATAGTAATAAACCACAACAGCCATCAAATAATTCCACTACTAAGCCCACAACTAAAGTGATTAAATATTTCTTGTTTGAAGATGGATATACTATGACAAATGTTGCTGAAGCATGTGCTGATGAATTAAAAAAACTTGGAGTAGCTGGAATGTGTAGTCCTATTCAAGATAGTACAGGAATTTATCTTGGAATGAAGTTAGAAACCAATTAAGGAGAAACATAAATGAGAGAAATAACTTATATCATTGATGATAAAAAAGGTTTTGAAAGAATTTTAAAAAAAGAAGATTTAGATGAAAAAGATTTTTTTCAAGTAAAGTATACTTTAACCAAAGATGCTTCAGGAATAACTTATAAACTAGTAGATTTTAAAAATAATTCAATCAATATTAATAGTTTAAATGGTTATCAACAGATGTATACAAATGAGTGCTTTGCCTCTTTTGCAGAAAATAGAGATGTTTCTGATGATTTTAAAGATTATATAACTATTGATAATACAATTCATAAGGAATTGGAATTTGAAGAATTAGAAAGGGAATAACTAATGAATACAGAAAAAGCAAGAGTACATTATTTAAGTATGAATGATAAACCTACCGTAAGAAATAAAGATGTTTTTTGCTTTAATTATAATGGATACAATCTTTATATATTGGAAGAAGATAAAAATGAAAGTGCTTATTTGTTATATAAAGATGAATATGGAGAATATTGGATGTTCTATAATTATGCAATCACATATGATAAATTCGATCAAGTTATTAACAACAAGCTTGACATTAGTAATAGAGAAGGGTATATTGAATATTGTGATAAAGTAGTTCAAAAGGTTAAAACCATTTATGATAATTTAAGAGAAGGCATAATAGAAAAGATTAAGAATGAATGTTTTTTTAATCATGTTGAATTACAGTATTTAGCAGATTATCATCCAGAATTACACAGTGATGCTTTGAAATCTCGTACAACATATAGAGAGAAACAAAGAAAAGATAGAGAACAAAAGGAACAAGCGTATAAAGAAAAAATATCTAAAAAAGTAAATGATAAAAATATGATTTTTAAAGATCAAGTCAATACAATGAAGGAAAATATAATATCTGGTAAAGATGTATTTTCTTCAACATTAGAGTATTATAAAGATGGTGAATATCCTAAAGTAACTTATCAAAATAATTTTTTATATTTGTTTAAAGAATATGGAATTGATATTCCTTTAAAGACACAAGGATATATTAATAGCAAACTTTATTCATTTAATTTTGAAAGTGGAAATTGTAGAGTAGAAGGCAAATACTTTAGTCATTCTATAGGCAAGTTTCTATATGACTTAAAAGACAAAGTCTTAGAAGAAAAACGAAAAGAAAGTACTGAATTAAAGGAAAATATAGAGGACATAGATATAACAGAATCTATGTTTTAATTTGCGTTAAAAATTTACGAGTGTGTACTAAATAGAGAAAGGAAAAAGAAAATATGAATAATCATTTATTATTAGCAAAGATTTTAAGAGATAGAAGAATTGAGTTAGGAATATCTATCAATTCATTGGCTGTGCATGTTGGAATTAGTCATACAGAGGTTTCAAGAATAGAAAGTGGAGAAAGACAGAACTATAATTTAATTACATTAATTCGTATGTGTCAGATTTTAAAATTAAATTTTGTTAGACTACTTATTGTAACTGAATACTTACCTACTACCTATGATGAAGATAGTAGATATGATTCTCCATCTCCAAAAGTATTTCCAACTAAAGAAATACATTCTGCCTCATCATCATGTGAAAGTTGTCCATTTTTTTGTGAAGTATGTAATCAATGTATGTTAGGAGGACAAGAAAATGTCAGATAAAGAGCTTCAAAAGATAAAAGATTTATATCCTGAAGAGACAAGAATAAAACTATTAAAAGATATGGATGATGAATATTTAAAAGCAGGAGCAACTGGTAGAGTAGATTATATTGATGATATGGGAACTATTCATATGAAATGGGATTGTGGTAGCTCATTAGGTTTAATAGTGGGTAAAGATGATTTTGAAATTGAGAAAATTAAAGTGATTTTAGTTGAAGTAGGAGAAGATCCAAAGGTTATAGAAATTATTAATTCATTAGAAGCAAAACAGGAAAAAGTTGGTGGCAATATAGAGGTTGTTCCAACTTTCTTTTCTAATGAAGTGTCTTATGATTTTGTTATGAATGAAGAATGGAGAATTTTTAATTACACTTTTAATCGTTACATTTGGGACAAACAAGATAAAATAGGCGGGACATTTATGGTAGTTAAAGCTGATGAACAAACAGGAGAATTTGTGGATATGACAAATGAAGAAACTGAATTTTTAATAGATCAAATAAAAGAAAAATGCCCACCTTATTCTATTGAGAACCAATTAGATAATGACGAAATAGAACAGGAGGAAATAGGAAAATAATGGATATTTTAATTATTAGTGCTGAAAACAATATTCTTCATATTTGCAATGAGGGATATAAAGCAGATTATACAATTTATAACTCTAAAGGACATAATTTAGATGGTGGAGTTTTAGAAAGTAGTAAAGGAAGATTAAATGATAATAATATATCAAATGAGATTATGTCCATTATTAAGGAGAGATTTTCATTTTCAAAACCTTATATACGTTTAAAGGGTGAAGATTGTGAATCACTTTTAGAGTTAATCGAAGCAGAAGATTATAAGCATACACAATCAAAAATGAAAGAATTGTTGTCATCTATCCAAGATAAAGCAGACTTGATTAATGAAGAAATGGAACATGAAAAATAATGGCATCTATTCAAGTTTCATTATTAGATTATTTTAAAGATTGTGAAGAGTTCACATTAAAAGAAGCTGAGCAATTAGTTAATAAGACTTTAGAAATGGATGTAAAAAATCCTTCTATTAGAGCAAGAATCTATGAAGGAATTGATAAAGGATTATTTGAAAAAGTTTCTCGTGGAGTTTATAAAACTTCTAAAAATGGATGCGACTGTTTATTAATTAATGGAGATGGGAGAGATTTATCTATGTTTGCTGATAATTCCATTGACGCAATTATAACAGATCATCCATATGATTTAAGCGGTAATAAAGGGGGTAATCGAAATTTTGCAGATTCATATTCTTGTTTTCAGTATAATGAAAAAGACTTCCAAGAAAAGTTTAGAGTACTAAAAGAAGGTGCATTTTTGGTAGAATTTTTACCAGAAGAAAGCGGAGGTAATTGGGAGTATCTTACTAAAATTAAGAATATGGCAAAAGAAAGCGGATTTTTGTATTATGCAAAAGTTAGTTGGATAAAAGGCAATCAAATTAACAATACAGGACGAAAGTCTAGTAATTGTGAAGATATTTTATTTCTTTCAAAAGGAAAAGCTAGAAATCTTAGATTGGATACAAAAAAGAATATAAAAGAGTTAAATAATGTTGGAATTGAATCTAAAGGTTTGTCTTCAGAAGAAATAAAAAATTGTCTTTTAAAAAATAATTTGCCTGTGCATTATATGAGTGGCACGAATGGAATGCTTCCAACAGCGTTCGTATATGAACCGCCTTCTAAGCAAAATCGTATCCATCAATCTCAAAAACCTAAAGAGTTATATAAAGAAATCGAAAAATATATAACACAGGAATTTGAACGTGTTGTCGATCAATTTGCTGGTTCATGTTCCTTAGGAGAAGCATCATTAGAAATGAATCGTAATTCAATATTATTTGAAATTGATGAAGAAATGGTTGAAAAAGCAATTGAGTATTATCAAAGTAAAGATGTGAAT
>CATOJL010000012.1 GCA_951800155.1 uncultured Bacilli bacterium
GAGGTAGGAGAGGATATGAAATAAAATAAAAAAAGAAAAATGTAAATACAATATTTAGTCGTTTTACTTTTTCAAATTTTACTTGACTTGTATGGTTGTAATGTTTATAATGATGAAGAAATAGAAGGGCGGGGATTTCATGTGATTGTGACAGTTCGCTCTTCTATCAAAAATAGACTTGAAAATGATTTGTATTCCTTTGAAGGAAAAGGCTTATTAAATAAGCAAATATTACGTTTTGTAGAAAATAAAATTCATAATGAACTTCGAATGGAATTAGATAAAGTTGTATTCATTCGTAAGAAAGAGAATGAGGGAACATTCTATTTTACCTTTCAAGAAAAGAAAAATACTTTTTTAGAATATAGTGGTGCAGTAGGAACATTAAAAATACCACTCTATACAGAAAGAATGTTAAAAAAAGAGAATAAAATAGAAATTGATTATATTTTGAATGAAACAGAAAAATTTTTATTGCAAATAGCATATGAATAGTGGGTGAAAACATGGTTATAGAAGCTTTAGAGAATGTTTTAAAAGAAGCCTTAGGGACTTATACATTAGATACAGTAAATGTGGTGAAAGCAAATCGACCAGATTTGTGTGATTACCAGTTTGATGGTGCTTTTAAATTGGCAAAACAATATAAAAAATCACCTATGGAAATTGCTGAGGAAATCGTTGCTACTTTAAGAGAATCATCTTATTTTGAAAAGGTGGAGGCAGCATCCCCTGGATTTATTAATATGACTTTGGCATCTACCTTTATCAATCAAATTTTATGTGATATGAGGGAGAAATCGAAATTTAATTTACCAAAAATGGAACCATCTCTTACTTACGTCATAGACTATGGTGGACCTAATATAGCAAAACCCCTACATGTAGGGCATTTACGCCCTGCCATTGTTGGAGAATCGATTAAAAGAATTGTTTCTTATGTAGGACATAATGTGATTAGTGATGTGCATTTTGGTGATTTTGGATTGCAAATAGGGGAAGTCATTTATGGGATGCAAGAAGAAAATATTTCTATAGAAGACGTCACTTTAGAAGATTTGAATCGTCTGTATCCTCAAATCAGTAAACTATGTAAAGAAGATGAAAAAGTAAAAGAAAAGTGTGCGAATATTACCAAAGAATTACAAGATGGCTCTTTGGAGTATGAAAAGTATTATCAAAAAATATTTGATTTATCTAAAAAAGATATTGTGCGTATTTATAAGTATTTAGATGTTGATTTTGATTTATGGTATGGAGAAATGGATGCGAGAGTCTTTATCCCACTTGTAGAGGAGATACTATTAAATAAATCTCTTGCCTATCATAGTGAAGGTGCTTTAGTAGTGGATGTATATGAAGATACAGATTCAAAAGAAATGCCTCCTCTTATTTTCAAGAAGAGCAATGGAGCCTATTTATATGGCTCTACGGATATGGCAACCATTTACCAAAGGGAGAAGGACTTTCAGCCAGATTATATTTTATATGTAGCTGATACAAGACAATCCCTTCACTTTAAACAAGTCTTTCGGGCTAGTACAAAAGCAGGTATTACAGATGCCCATTTAGAACATTTAGGTTTTGGAACTATTAATGGAATAGATGGGAAACCTTATAAAACAAGAAATGGACAGACACCTAAGTTGGATGATTTGTTTAAAGAAGTAGAGGAACTTTTTGTAGAAAGTAAAGAAACGAACAAAGATATGTCTGAAGAAGATAGAAGAAAAATAGTAGGTTCTATTTTAAAATTTGCTGATTTGCAAAACAATCGAGAAAAAGACTATATTTTTGATGGAAAAAAATTTTCAGATGTTGTAGGAAAAACAGGACCTTATATTTTATATACTTATTTAAGAATTAAACGTATTTTAGAGTTAGAAAAATATAAGGGAAGTAAGCTTGGAAATTGTATTTATAATGCATATGATAGAGGTTTACGTATACAACTATTAGATTTTCATAAGACTATTTTAAGTGCATATCGACTTCGTTTACCAAGCGTAATTGCAACTTATATTTATGATTTATGTGTTTCTTTGAATACATTTTATCAAAATAATCATATATCTGGTTTAGAGGATATAGAGAAAAAGCAGAATTGGTTATTTATCTTGGCATTAGCTAAAGATATGCTCAAGGAACTTCTCTATCTTTTAGGAATAGAAATTCCATCAATGATGTAAATATCGTTATATTTTTGAATTATTCAAACATAATATATAACGATAGAAATAATTAAATTTTTTAGGAGGATTTTTGAATGAAATTAAAAGATATGCATATAGAAGAGTTAGAATTGATGTCATATACAGATATGACATATATGATTTTAAAAGAAAATAATAAAGCGATGAATACACCTACTATTTTTAGGGAAATTTGTAATTTATTGGATTATTCAGAAGAAGAATATATGGCTAAAATAGGAGATTATTATACGTCTCTTACTTTAGATAAACGTTTTGTATTATTAGAAAATAATGAATGGGATATTCGTGATCGGCATTCGGTTGCATTAATCATGGATGATGACGATGCTTTAGAAAATGAGAATGAAGAGGAAAACGGGGAAGACTTCGAGGAAGAAATAGAAGAAGATACCATGGATGATATGGATGACATACTAGAAGATGATTTAAGTGACGCAGATATGGATGACTTAGAGATCGTAACCGATGATGATTTAGAAGAAGATAATTAAGTAGTAACCTCAAATGGTTACTTTTATTATATCTTGAACAAACAGGAATACAACTAGTAAAAATCGCAACGTGTAAGACACAAGAAGAATTAGATTCCTTTTTAATGGTAAATAAAGATCGAAATCTAATTTGGAAAGCAGGATATTATATTGGAAATGAAGTAGATTTATTGAAAGCAATGATAAATTCTGGGAAGGAAATACCCTACACATATATTTCTTTCTTTATTGATTACAATGTTCAAAAAGAACTAGAAGAGGAAAAAATAATTATAAAAAAATAGGAAACACGAAATGATAAATGAGAATCTAGATAAAACTAGATTTTTTTATGCAAAGAGAGTTTTCTATTTTTATACATAGTTGTTGCATAAAATAAACTTTTTCTTTCATATTAAAAATAGGGTGATACGATGTATTATAGTAATATTTTTCTCTTATACTCTATCATAGGTTATATATTTGAAAGTATAATTTACCTTTTTAATGAAGGTGAAAGTGGTATTTTATATGGTCCATGGACACCTGTTTATGGGATTGGGGTTGTCCTTTTATATCTTGTTTTTTCCTTTATGAAAAAGAAAAGGTGCACAACGAATCAAATTCTAGTTGGTGCATTTTTTACAGGATTTTTTGCTCTTAGTTTTCTAGAATGGTTAGGAGGACATTTATTAGAATACTTTTTTCATGTAGTTTTTTGGAATTATGAAGGTTTACCCTTTCATGTAGGAAAATATATTTCTTTGGAAACTGCTTTTGTATGGAGTATATTATCTGTTGTTTGTATTAAATTTTTAAAGGAACCACTTGATAAATGGGTAAAAAAAATACCAAAGTTTGTTACTTTCGTACTTTTCTTTTTCTTTTTAATTGATTGCATTTTTACAGTTTTATATAAAATGAAATTATCCGTATTTTTCTTTCCATTCTTCTAAGGTTAAATTCTCTTGATACATAATTGTAGCTGGATAAACACCAACATAACGATAATGCCATGGTTCATATTTAAAACCTGTTATTTTTTCTTTTCCCTTAGGATATCTTAATATAAAACCATATTTATGTGCATTTTCTCTCATCCATGAGAATTCTTTTGCTTCTTCAAATAAGTTATAATCCCCATTTGAACCCATTACATCGACTGCAAGGCCTGTTTGGTGTTCAGAATGCCCCGGTTTCGCACTGCACTGTAAGGCATATTTTTTCCCAAAATCTTTTACATATCCTTTGAATAGATTTTCTTGATAATCAAAGCTACGATAAGTAGAAACAGCGATAATTTTCATTCCGTTTTTATATGCATTTTTGCTTAATCGTTCAAAAGCTTCTTTGGCCTCTAGTCTTAGATATTTTTCTTTATGTGCATATTTTGTATTTATTTTAACTAAAGAAGTAGGAACATAACTTTTTGTTAATTTGTTATTTTTGTTTACAAGGACTAAAATATCTTCTTCTTTTTGAATGATTTTAATGTTTTTATAAAATCTTTTTCCAAATAAATTGATATCTTTTGTATAAAAAAGAAGAATTAAAAGAATTAAGAAAATGTAATAGCAACCTTTAAAAATCTTTAGCTTCAAGTTATCACCTAGTATAGTATATGAAAAAAGAATGTATTTGCCACATTCCTTTTCGTTTAAAAATAGGTATTATTGATTGAAGTAAAAAGCATAATATTCATCAAAGGTGATTCCTTCTTCGTAGATCTTAGTCGCTACATCAACGCCAACATAACGATAATGCCAAGATTCACAAGAGTATCCTGTAATGTTTTCTTGATTCTTAGGGTATCTTAAAATGAATCCATACTTGTGAGCATTTTCTCTCATCCATGTAAATTCATCTGTTGTTTCAAAATCTTCTTGTTCTTTTACCCCATATGTTGTTACATCAATCGTAAGCCCTGTTTGGTGTTCAGAGTGTCCTGCTCTTGCTGCATAACTATCAGCCCATGCTTCATCATGTGTTCTTGCATAATTGTTCCATAAATTTTCTTGATAGTCATAGGTCCGATAAGAAGAATTGATAATGATTGTTAAACCTTCCTTTTTCGCATCATTAAACATTTGTTTAAACTTTTCATATACTTCTTTTCTAATTTTTTGATTTCCATAACAGTGTTGAATCGAAACAGTAACTAAATCATCAAATGCGAAATCCTTATCCAAAGCATAGTACTTATTTACGAGCATTAGATTTTCCTTACTTGTATCAACCTTTTTCACATTTTCATAATATTCTTTATCACGATTGACATTGACTAGGCTAACGACTTCGCTATTCGTTAATTTGTTGTTTTTATCCTTGTATGCCAAATAACGTTCTAAATTTTCATAAATGAAATATTTTTCTTTTAGGAAAGATGACAGGTCTTTGTGATAGGGATGATTTAAAATGTCATCCATATTCATTTTTGCATTTTCCCCTTTCGTGAAATCCTCAAAAAAAGTGATTTCCTCTTTCTGGTAGCCTAATTTTTCTAATTTATAAGGAATACTATGTATTTTTTTGTTATAATTTACAATCATAATTATAGAGATAACGATAGTCATAATTATAATAAGACTGCTAATAAAACAAGCAACTACTTTTTTCTTAAGTCTTCTTTTCATATTCTCACCTAGTCTTATTATAACGAATTGCCTAAAACATTTCAATAGACAATATTTACACTTACCCGTAGTTTTGTTATAATAGTTTTGTTAGATAGGAGAAAAGTATGGAATTATTACTACTATGTTTAAAAATATTTGCCGTTCGAATTATAGATGTTTCTTTAGGAACATGTAGAACAATTGTTACAGTAAAAGGAAAAAAATTTGTCGCATCTTTAATTGGATTTGTAGAAGTTTTTGTTTGGTTTATTATCGTAAGAGAGGCTTTAAATACAGATGAAACAAGTATTTTTGTTGCACTATCTTACGCAGGAGGGTATGCGACAGGGACATATATTGGTGGATGGTTGTCTACTGTTTTAATTAAGGGAAATTTTGGTGTGCAAGTCATTACAAGTAAGAAAGATGATGCTATGGTATCTATTTTAAGACAAAAAGGTTATGCGGTTTCAGTCATTCATGTGGAAGGACAGGATAAGACGAATGAAAAATATATGCTATTTATGGAAATTGATAAAAATAAATTTAAAAATTTGAAGAAGTTAATTAAATCATTAGATGATAGAGCTTTTATTGTTGTAAATGAAACTAGAGAAGTAGAAAATGGTTATTTTCCTGCAAATTAGAAGAATATTTTCTTTAAGTAGGTAGAAGAAATAGTGTCCATAATGAAAAAAGTTAGGGACGCTTTTTTTTCATTTATGAAAAGGACACATCTGATTACTGTTTATTATAAATGTAACATGTAATGTTAAAACATACAGAAAAACATACAGAAAAACATACAAGATAATTGAATGATAAAGTTTATTTTAGTATAATAGATACAAGAATAAGAGGTGATTTTGGTGAATGATTATATTCCACCATTTGCAATAACAAATACAATGTTTGATTTAGTTGCATCAATAATGAAAAAAATAGGAAAATTAGATAATTATAAAGATTTGAATAAAATGCCCATTTTAAGAAGAAATAATCGTATTCGTTCTATTCATTCATCACTTGCGATAGAAGATAATTCTTTGTCTTTTAAAGAAGTAAAGGATATTATAGATGGGAAACTGGTCATTGGTAATCAAAAAGAAATACAGGAAGTAAAAAATGCTTATAAGGCGTATGAAATGTTGAAAGAAATAAATCCTTATTCTATGGATGACTTAAAGAAAATTCATGGTGTAATGACATTCTTAACTGTTCAAGAATCAGGAGAATTCAGAAAAGGCGATGAAGGAGTATTTGATGATGATAAATGTATTCATGTATGTCCTAAACCTGAAATGGTAACTATTCTTATGGAAAAATTATTTAGTTGGATGAAGAAAAATAAGAATACGCTTCATCCGTTAATATTATCTTCAGTGTTTCATTATGAATTTGTTTTTATTCATCCTTTTTCAGATGAGAATGAACTCTTAGTCAAAAATAAAGACATACCTTTCAAATACTTACAAATAATAAGTTCTTTGTATAATGCAAAGACTTTTTTTAATGTATAATAATGTTGGTGGTGATGACTATATGATTTATATTACGGGAGATAAACATGCAAATTTTAGTGAAGCATTTTATTTTTGCTATGCGAATAAAACAACATTAAATGATATTTTAATTGTTTTAGGAGATGCTGGAATCAACTATTATGCAAATCAAAATGACTATATGTTAAAAAATAGTTTATTACAATATCCTATTACTTTCTTTTGCATTCATGGTAATCATGAAGAACGACCTGAGAATATTAAAACTTATAAAACTAAAACATTTCATAAAGGAACAGTTTATTATGAGAAAGATTATCCAAATATTTTATTTGCTAAAGATGGAGAAATTTATGAGTTTAATGGGAAAAAAGTATTAGTTATTGGTGGAGCATATAGTGTAGATAAATATTTTAGACTAGAACGAGGTTATAATTGGTATGAAAGTGAACAGCCAAATGAGAAAACAAAAGAGAAAATATTGAGGTTAGTAGATAAAATTAAAAAAGTAGATATTATTTTAACACATACTTGTCCCTATAAATATCTACCAAGAGAGATGTTTATTACAGGAATAGACCAATCCACCGTAGATAATTCAACAGAAGAATTTTTAGATAAAATAGAAGAAAAACTAACTTATCATACTTGGTATTGTGGGCACTATCATACAGACAAAAAAATAGAGAAAATAAGATTTATGTTTCATGATATAGATGAGTTCAAATAAAAATAAAGTCAATCAGTATAGTATATAATTGACAAAAAGTATAGAATTAGTCTATACTTTTTGTTGCTATACAAAAGAGAAAATAATAGACTTGTTTGGAAATTAAATTTTTATCAAGTTTTAATGTACAAAGAAATACTAAAAGTAATAACATATGTTAGATATTAACAATTCTTTTTTTATAAATAGTTGTATTATTTGTAAATTTCCAAACAACTCTAATATAAAACTGAAACACTTCAAAAAGAAGAGTTGGCAAGAATTTACAATGGATTCCCAAATCGTTCATATGCTTCCATTAAATCATTGTTGACCTCTTCTAATTCCAAATTTAATTTATCTCTCTCATTTTCCCAATTTTCATGTTTCTTTTTTAAAAACTTCAAAGGCTCAAGACTATCATGTAGATTTAATTGGTGTAGTAGACGTTTACGTTTCGTTTCATAGAAATTAATTGAATCTTTTTCACATTTATGGATAAAACTGAATGAAGTAGTAAATATTTTTTTAATTATCTCTTTTTCTGTGAGTTCATTGTCGTTTTTCAAAACTATATATTTCTCCTTTCTACTATTTTTAGCACACTATTTTTAAAACTTACTACATAGTAAGTATGGTTGAAACTTAGTAAACTTATTACAATAGTAGTAAGTTTTAAAGAAAGAATGTGATGTCCATTAAATATAAAAATCAAGCTCGTAAAATTCTCGCAAATAACATCATATATTTTCGACTAAAGAAGAATTGGTCTCAAGAAGACTTTGCATATGAACTAGGAACGACCACAACTTATGTATCCAATCTTGAAAATGCTAAAAGAAATGCAAGAATAGACTATATTGGTCATATTGCTGATACCTTAGAGGTATCATTAGAACAACTATTTGTAGAAAGACCTATTGTTGTAAATCATCGCATACCAAGAAGATAGAAATGTTAATGTATTTCTTTTTTTTGTGTGCTATTTCAATTATAACATTGTTTTGTACAAAGTGAGTATATTTATTGCGTAAATATGTGGCTAATTTTAATCCGTGAAAATGGGATAATCATACTAAGAGGAGTGGAGTATGGTTACGTATAATTTTACAAAATTAAAAGATATGGTTTCTAGAGTAGATAAGGAAGAGTTATATATTATCATTTGCAAAAATATAAAAAAATTTAGAGTACAACGATACAATGAATTTAAAGCTCAAAATTTACAAAATACAATTAATCCTTTTTCAAGTGAGAATATTGCCGAATTATTAGATTATAATCACAATCATTATAAGCGATTCGAAAGTGAAAACGACAGTACTAGAATAATACCACTTGAGAAAATAGTGAAGTTATCTATTATACTTGATAAAAGTATAGATGACTTTATAAGAAAATAAGCGAAAATTATAACGGTTTTAGCATATATAGAAATGTAACTTTTTTGCAAGATATAAGCAAAGTATTTTATATAATGCTTTCTATAAAATACAATGAGAAACTTTTATTTTCTTTTTTAGGTCTATTACCTAGCATTTTTTATAAAAAATACATCAATATTTTATGTTGATATTACGGGTGCTAAATTACAGGTATTAAAAAAATATCGAAAAATGGCGAAATAGTACAGAAAAAAACATTAAAAAAATTAGGATTATTTTCAATGCTTTTAGTTTTGGGAATTGCTAGTATTCATGCAGCAAGTAAGACAATATATAGTGATTCAGCCTATTCTGTTAACTATGGTGGAGCAAGAGCAATAGTAAATCTTTCAGCACCATACCCAGTTGCCCAAGTGGATTTATCTGTTAATGCTATTAACGGAGTTGCACTTTACAAAACAAAATTTGTAGCTGGGAAAACAGAAAATGGGGAGTATAGTGATAAAGTATCCAAAGTTGTAAATATATCACTTTTTACTTCTTATTTAGGAAATATCGGAACTGTTGGAAGTGGTACTTGGAGTATTCGTAACCAAGCATTTGAGAATAGTTCTAAATATGTTGGATGGAGTGGAACATTGAAATACAATTCCATATCTTAATGTATTCTTAAAGTCTATGAGAAGGGATTTTTCCCTTCTCAATAGACTTTATAATTATGAAAAATTAAAGAGGTGTAAAATGGTCTTAGAAGTTAGAAATATGAGCAAACAATATAGAAAAAAAAATACAAAGGTAGAAGTATTAAAAAATGTAAGCTATAAATTTGAAAAAGGGAAATTTTATTGGATTAATGGAAAAAGTGGCGCTGGGAAATCTACTTTGATTCAGATACTAGGATTGTTGCTATCCCCTTCCGAGGGAAAAATTTTAATAGAGGATATCGATGTAGGTATGCTATCAGATAATGAAAGAGCAAAAATTAGAAATCAAAAAATAGGCTTTGTATTTCAATCTTTTTATTTAAATCCTTTGATGAAAGCTTATGAAAATGTAATGTTACCTATGTATATTAATCAAAACTATAGCAAAGAAGAAAGAAAAGCAGAAACTCTCCGTTTATTAGAAATGGTTGGGCTAAAGGATAGAACAAAACATTTTCCTAAAGAACTATCTGGAGGCGAGCAACAAAGGGTTGCGATTGCACGAGCCTTAGCCAATCATCCTGAGATCATTCTTGCTGATGAGCCAACAGGTTCACTTGACCCTGAAAATGAAAAGAAGGTATTAACATTTTTAAAACAGTTGGCGAAAGAAGGAAAATGCGTTATTGTTGTTAGTCATAATCCAATTACAAAAGAATATGCAGATAAAATCCTTTTGATTGAAGAACATAATATAAGAGAGGAAAAGTCCTATGAAAAATAAATTATTTTTGGCTACATTCTATCAACTTCGAAGAAAAAGTAATCTTTTTAATATATTTTTTATAGGAATTTTTACATTTCTCACTGTATTATTTGGTAGTTATAATTCTTCTGCTATACATTATATGAAATATGATATATATGACTCTGTTAAACAGAAAACTTTAATTGTTTCTAAAAGTCAAGAAGAGTTAGAAATGGAAGAAATTACTCTAGATGACGTTCGAGAAGATTTAAATAAGCTAGAGTATGTTACTAATGTTGCTCGTTTTGCTTCTTTTAGAAATTATCTTTATTCTCCTTCTTTAGAAAACTCAAAACAAAGTGGTTATGTAGAATTATATGCATCAAATAACTCTGTTTTACCAGAAATTGTAGAGGGAACAAATTTTATAGAAGAAAATAAGTATACTATGATTTGTCCTCAAAACTTTTTTGCAATAGATAATTTAGAAGATTTATGGTATATGAAAAAGAAAGATGGAATTTCTACAAATAACCTTCTTGGACAAATTATTCCTTTCGAATATAAAAGCAATAGTGGAATGAGGACATATACAATAGAGTTACAAGTAGTAGGTCTTTACAAAAATAATAAGTATCATGTTGATGAAAATGTTTGTTATGTCGATGAAAGTGTTTTGGAAGAGGTTTTGTATAATCAATATTCAGATGATAATGATGATGAAAATGGAGTCTCTAATTTGGTTTATCAAACAGATTTTGCTATTCAAGTAGATGAACTAAAGAATAGGGAACTTGTAGAAAAAGAATTAATAGATAAAGGGTACTCAACTAGTCCGATGTCAACAGTTGCAACGGCGTATTTTGATGATATTACAAAAAAGATGAATAGTATGACATTTGGCATTTTATCTATTATATTTCTCTTTGTTTTGATAGTATTACAAAAAAAATATAAAGAAGAAAAAAGTCAATATCAACTAATGGTTTATTTAGGCTATAGTAAAAAAAACATTCGATTTATTTATAATATATCAAATATTTTTAATATTATTTTGTCTTGCCTTTGTGCACTTTTAATTTCTTTTATCCCTATATTTATTTTTTATAAAATTTTAAGTATATATCCCTTTCTTTTTCATAAATGGAGATTAATTGTAAATTATATGCCAATTTTAATGATTTTCCTTGTTTCTTTAGTTGCTAATTTCATAACAAGCATATTCCATACAATCTATTTATTTGAGGATGAAAATGAATAATATATTATTTACTGCTTTTAGAGACAAAGGAAAGTACTTTCTATATATTTTGCTCCTTCTTTTTGTAAGCATACTCTTCTTAATATTATCTTTATTTCATGAATATTATACATATCAGATTTATGAAGTTTTAGGAAAGAAAGAAGAAAATAGAGGAATAGTCATAGAAAATACAGATGATAATGTAAAGAAAAAAATTGCGGAAATGAAAGAGATTGTCTCTTTTGAACCTTTATACTTTGATATAAAGATTTTTGATACGAAAAAGAAAAAAATATCTGTTAACGTTTATAGGCAAGATGAACTTCTAATGGGAATCGAACCAAGAGAAGAAAATGATATTGTTATTTCAAAATTTTATTATAATATTTTGGAATTAGAAGAAGATGATATCCAACGAAAGAAGGAAATTAAAGTTTATATTGATAATCAAGAAGTAAATCTTAATATCGTTGGGGTAACATCGAATAATCAGATTAATTTATATATGCAAGAGAGCTTATTTACAGTGTTAAGTAATAATAATCCTCAAAAGTATTATGTAGTTGTAGATGAATATAAAAATTTGAATAAGGTAACAAATGAGTTTTTAGAGAGTGGATATTTTAGTGAACTTAAAGATGCAACAGGAAATTTTGAAATCGAAAAAATGAAAACAACGCAGAAGACACTACAATATATTTTATTTGCTTGTTTTCTTCTTTTATTCACAGTCTTATTTTATATAATAAAGAATATATTTTATGCTGAAGGAAAAAATATTTCTATTTTAAAGGCAATCGGATTTCCAACTTATAAAATTTGCTTTCTACTTTTCTTTCAAATGTTTGTATTGATAGTATTTTCTATTTTATTTCTCTTTTTCATGTATGGACTAGTTTATTTTATCTTTCGTATGAATAATTTTCAAATAGTAAAATTTTTATCTTCTATTCCTATTTTTAAACTTTTATGGATAGAATTTGTAACGTTCTTACTTGTTTTATTTATGAATATATTAAGCTATATTCATAAAGTCAAAAATATGAATATTTTAAAAGTTTTAAATGATGAATAGTAATAAAATATCGAATTGATATTCAACAAAATAAAAATTCTTATTACTATGAAATGAATACTTTCAAAGCAATTAATCTTAAATGTTATTCATTTTGACCATTATATATCTATTAACATATATTCTAGGAATAAGTCCTAGATTTTTTTAGTTAAAAATTTGCAATTTGTAAAATTAATGCTATAATATCTCTCGTAGTTTGAATTAGAAAAAGAGTAGTGCCATAATTATGATGTACTATTCTTTTTCATTTAGAGGTAAAAGAGTTTTTAAAGATAGTGATAGTTCTTTTCTTGTGCTATACTACGGATAATTTAATACTTTTTGAGCAGTAAATCCATGATATAAACTGCTCTTTTTTTTGTTAAAGAGGGGACTTTATGATAATTAGGGATAAATATTTGCACTTAAACGTTATCGTTGTTTTTCAATAGTTAATCAAATTTGAGTTAAATTAAAACAATTTATAAAGAGATTATAAAAAGTTTATAAATGGGCGAAAATAATTAATTAAAAATTGTAAATATGAATTATGAAAGGGAATTATGCTTACTATTTTATAACCAAATTTCAGTTTTTATTATATTATATTTTGTGTTTGATTATTTCAATGTCAATAGGTACAATGGTTATAATGTGTCATAATTCTCAGAAGAGATTGAGAGGTATGATGTATGTTATTAAATTTTTTAGCAATGAGGAAAAAAATATCACTTTGAATAAGAATAGCATTCTTCTTTAGAGTAATATTCTTGTTTTATCATTGCTCTTTTTTATAGGGGGATTTTATGAGAAAGCGAAGAACAGATTATTTATCAGGATTTATTGTTAATCAATATCCTATTGAAAAATTTAAAGAAGTTATAATTATTACCTTAGATATAGCAGAAATATTTTTAACAGAGCTTGAGGAGGGATTTAACTATGATTCTTCTTCTATTGCCTCTTATGGTAAAAAGTATGGCACAAGCGGGAAAAGGGATTGTAACAAAATTGAATCTATCTATATAAATGATATGCGAGAAATAGAGACTATGAAAAAATTTTTGAATGGGTATTATAATGCTTTTTATTCTCTGAATGAAGAGGAGAAAAATGTATTTGTTTCAACCTTCATAGACAAAATGACGGATTTAGAAATTATAGATAAATATAAGACAAATTCAAATCAGATAAGAATTGTACGAAAAAGTGCTATTGTAAAATTTTGTTTAAAATCAGGAATTAATAAGTTTGTCAATTTAATTTAAGTGAGTTTATAGGGAGCTCATTAAAAAACTAATTAAGGAGGTGAGTAATTATATGATTTTTATTTTTAAAAGATTAAAAATTCCATAAATTTGAAAAAAACTCTTGCAAAATTTCTATTTTTGAGTGATAAATATAAGTACAAAGAAGTTATATATTTTGCTTGTTTTAGGCGATTTAAGGCACTTAATGTCAATGGCTAATATATTGTCTGTCAAAATATTTATTGCTCTTAAATAGTGATTTATAGAGAAGAGGGAATTTATGAAAAAAAAGAAAAGTGTAATAGTAGTATGTGTAGTATTATTTCTTCTATGTTTAGGAATAGGGTGCTGTGTTATTTATCATAATAATACATCAAATAAAAGTGAAACCACTAAACAAGAAAATAAATTAAATAATGAAAAAGGTTCAAATGAAGAACAACAAGAAGAGAGCAATTCACAACAAGATAATTCTGATATAGATAGTTCTAAAGATGTGGAAAATAGTGATGAAAAGTCTCAAAATGGTGAAAGTCAAAATAATTCATCAAATAATAACAATGATGAAAAAAATAACACATCATCACAAGAGGAGAGTAAGCCTACGATTAAACATGAAAATCAAAGCAATAATTCATCACAAAGTACACAAACAACTCCGAAAGAAGAAAATAAGCCACAACAAACTGTACCAGTAGAAACTACTCAGCCTTGGATAGACATGGGTATTTCAGAATATGATTATTATAATTCGCCAATGTGGAATTGGGCTACTGTTGATTTTAGTATATCAGAGTATGGTACTCGTGAGGCAGCGGAGAAGGCGTGTGATGAAAGAGGTCAAGAAAAAGTAAAAGAAGGATATTCATCGTATGGGTGTACTCCTCTTAATAGTCACTCAGGCAAATATTTGGGGGAAATGATAAATTTGAGTTAATATTTATATATACACCGTTATCGGTGTTTTTTAAATGGTTTAAAATTATAAGAAAGAAGATGATAATATTAAAAAACTAATAAATTTATTTATTTTATCTACTTTGATAGCAAGTCTTTTTTTAGGAATGAAAAAGGTTCATGCGGAAACCTATTCAGGTCAAATTGCTGAAAAAGAGTGGATAAATGGAATATTCATAAAAAAAAGCATGCCAACAGGAAGTAGCTATAAATACGAACAAGCTAGATTTATACGAAGAAGTGATGGGCAATTTGTATATTGCTTGCAACCTTATGTATTTGTAGAACCAGGCGCTACTTATCAAGTTGAAAAGAATGATTATTTACAAGTTGTTAATATGACACAAGAACAATGGAATCGTGTTCGATTACTAGCATATTATGGTTATGGATATGGAAATCATACAGAGGATAAATGGTATGCTGTTACACAACTTTTAATTTGGAGAACTGTTTCTCCTAATACTCAAATATTTTTTACCAACACGATGAATGGTACGAGAAACGACAGCCTATATGTTAATGAAATAAATGAAATTAATGATTTAATTTCAAATCATCATGTTATACCTAATTTTAATAATGGTACTTTAACACTTTCAATAGGACAAACTATATCTTTAAATGATGAAAATGATGTTTTATCGAATTATAAAATTACATCTACTGATGGTGTAAGTGCTAGTATTGAGGGAAATACTTTAAATATCACTGCAACAGAAATTGGTTCATCAACGATTAATTTAAAAAAATCTGATACAAAATATAGTACACCACCAATGATTTATTATTCTTCCTATTCGCAAGATGTATTTAGTGTAGGATATTATGACCCTGTTTTTTCTTCCTTGAGTTTAAATGTTGTAGGTGCTAAAATTAAAGTCGTAAAAGTAGATAGCGAGACAAATTCCTGTACACCACAGGGACAAGCAAATCTAACTGGGGCAAAATACAATGTGATAGATTCTAATAATAATATTGTAAGCACATTGACTATTGGAGATGACTTTACAGCAATAACTGATTATTTACCTTTAGGACAATATACAATAAAAGAAGTATCACCAAGTACAGGCTATCAATTAGACGATACTGTTTATACAGTCGATGTGAATACGAGTGATACATTTGAAGTTACAGTAAAAGAAAATGTAATTAAAGGACGTATTAAAGTAAATAAGGTAGATGCTGATACGAATATGTGTACTCCGAGTGGAAATGCTAGTTTAGTAGGGGCTATATATGAAGTATTTGATAAAGATAACGCAGTAGTAGATACATTAATTACAGGAAATGATTGTAGTACACTTTCTAAAGAACTTCCGTATGGGAATTATAAAGTGAAAGAAAAAACACCGAGTACAGGGTATAATTTGGATACCAATACTTACGAGGTTACTATAAATCAAAATAGTACTGTGGAGATTACTTCAAGAGAAGAGATTCTTAAGGGGTATATTAAAATTACCAAAGTAGATAGTGAAACAAATGCTTGTACACCACAGGGACAAGCTAGTTTAATTGGGGCTACATTTGAAGTATTGAATTGGAATAATACGATTGTGGATACCTTAACTATTGGGAATGATTGTACTGCAACTTCTAAGTTGTTACCTTTAGGGCAATATACTGTAAGAGAAAAAGAGGCGAGCATAGGGTATTATATAAATAGTGAAGTTTTTAATATAGATATTTCCAATGCAACAGAGTATCCTCTTACAGTAAAAGAGGAAGTAATTAAGAATTATATTAGTATTCTTAAACAATACGATTACGTGGACGGTAATTCTACAATATTGAACGCAGAATCAAACATAATTTTTGAAATTTTCTATCCAAGTGGGCAAAAATATTCACAAGTTACAACCGATAAAAATGGCTATGCCACTATTGAAATTCCTTATGGAAAGTGGATATTTCATCAAGTAAATACCAATGAGGGTTTTAACAAAATTCATGATTTTACGATTACAGTTGATGAAACTACTCCAAGAGAACATTATTATAATATTTTAAATAATAAATTGTCCGCATACTTACAAATTGTTAAAAAAGATAAGGAAACAGGAAAGACAATCGCCTTACCTAATACCACTTTTAAAATTCTAAATACGGATACAAATCAATTTGTAAGTCAATTCGTAGGTGGAATTGTTCATAGCACTTTCAAAACAAATGAGAATGGTGTTGTTGTTACCTATTTGAAATTAGAAGCAGGGAATTATAGAATTGTTGAAATTCAAGCACCAGATGGATATTTAATAGATAACGAGGGATTAGATTTTACTATTGGTTCTAATACTGAGTATAAATATACGAATTATGGAACTTTTATTGTTGTTAATTTTGAAAATACACCTATTAAGGGGCGTATTGAAATTAATAAAAAAGGAGAAAATCCAATTTTCAAAGATGGAAAAATTGAATATGAACAAATCCCATTACAAAATGTTGAATTTCAAATTTATGCTGATGAGGACATTGTAAGTTCAGATGGGCAACATCTTTATTATAAAAAAGGAGAATTGGTTTCTACACTTATTACAAATGAAAATGGTTACGCAATAAGTGATTTATTACCACTTGGAAAATATTATTTATTTGAAACTAAAACACATGATACTCATGTACTTGATACGAAAGAGTATCATTTTATTTTGCAAGCAACTAATGATAAAGTGGCTATTGTTTATGAAACCTATAAAGGATTAAACATTTATGGTGATTCATTAATAAAGAAAATTAATAAACTTCAAATAGATATTAAAGAAGTAGATATAAAAATTGAAAAGATTTACATGGACAGATTAGAAGATATTATATCAGCGGACACTTATAAAAAAATGAGTGAAAAACTAGAATCAAAAAAGCAAGAAATGATTAAAGAAACAGAAGAACTTCAAAAATCCTACAATGAATATACAGAAGATCAATCAATGGACAAGTTGCTTGAAACAACAACAATTGTAAAAGAATACATGAAGGCAAGAAAGAATCAAAAAAGAGATTTTCTAATAAAAATTATTGATAGGATAGAAATATATCAAGATAAAATAATTGATGTTCACTTTAAATTAAAATCATTAGGAATTACAATGTAAAGTTTTATTGATACTATGAAAAATAGTATCAAATTTTTTATAACTAACGGTAATCACATAGGTGTTTTTTTGTTTCAACAAAAAAATGCTATTCTTAACAAAATTACAGGTTGTTTGAATACAATAGTAGATAGAGATTTCGAACAATTCAATCAGGGTGGCAAAGACTTCATTGGAGTGCAGATTGAATAGAAACATTAGTCGTTCCTTTAAAATTAGGTTTCATCTATAATGGTTTATATAGTTTATGAAAAATTGTGTCATTAGCAAAGAAAGTTATCATAAGAAAGCATTTATTCATTTTATGGAAGTTGTTAAGGGATTTAATGATATAAAATAAAAGTCGATAACACAATCTTTTTTTATTAGATTGTAAAGTTATTATATCTTTTCAGTAAAAAAGAGTAAAAATAAATAAAAGGTAAAAAATAGATAAAATTTAATAAAAAATAAATATATCTATTTTTTTCTTCACAAAATAAGAAAACAGAACCA